>JBGMRC010000054.1:0-8112 GCA_048061075.1 bacterium
GCTCCAGATCCTCCACCTCCACAACGGTTTCCCTGAGGAGGGGAAGAAATGTCTGGGTTTTTAAGACCTCCTCAAAGAGCTTTTCCTTCTTTCCGAACTTCCTGAAAAGTGTCAATTCAGAGACTCCTGCCCTATGGGCTATTTCCCTGGTTGTGGCGCCCAGGTAACCCTTCTCCGATATCAGCTCCAGAGTGGCTTCAAGAAGCTTCAATTCAGTATCTGATTGTCCAGGCATACTAGATCTCCCCGCAGCATATAAGTAAGTGCTTACTAACAATATAGTATGTAGTCATTCCCGTCAAGGTGCGGGAATGACATGAATTAAAGTTTGGGATGATATTGCAGGCGGTAGATCTTTACTTTGGTTTTGTTGATTCTATGTTAGCTGACACGATGTAGTCTCCAGCCTTTGCATCCGGAGCCCACAGGTTCAGGAGGTCGCGGCTTTCGTCTTTTGGCGTGATCCTGATATCTTTAAACCCTATGTTTTTGAGCAGTTCAGTGGTGTTAGCTATCGTTTCGGCGCCTCCAATGCATGCGGAAATCAGGTTCAGGTCTTCCTTGATCTCATCCGGGAGCTCAGTGGTAGCGAGGATATCCGAAATTGCGAGGCGGCCGCCCGGCTTTAGAACGCGAAATGCCTCACTGTAAACACTCTCCTTGTCCGGAGAAAGGTTGATGACGCAGTTGGACATAATAAGGTCCGCGGTGTTATCTGCCACTGGAAGGTGCTCGATCTCTCCGAGTCTGAACTCAACGTTTTCCACGCCAGCTTTGGCTGCGTTACTCCTGGCCTTGGAGATCATCTCATGAGTCATGTCAACGCCGATAACGTGGCCTGTTTCACCCACCTCTTTTACCGCCAGGAAGCAGTCGAAACCGGCGCCGCTTCCCAGGTCAACAACAGTCTCGCCTGCTTTCAGAGATGCCACTGCAACCGGGTTTCCACAACCGAGGCCCAGGTTGGCGCCTTCAGGAACGCTCTGGATCTCCTCGACTGAGTAGCCCATGGATGCCGATATCTTTTCCGGGGTGAGTCCAGGTTCGCAGCAGGGATCGATCGTTTCGGCGGGAGAAGAAATAGCTGGAGGTTCGCAGCAGGAGAGAGCAGAGCTCAGGTTCGAGGTTGCGGTTCCCTGGGTGGCCATCTTCGAATAGCTTTCTCGAACTGCCTGCTTGATTCTCTCTTTTTGTTCCCTCTTTTCCATCATTTTGCTTTACCTCCTTCAGTTATTTTCTGCTTGAGCCTGTTGGGGTTGGAAAGGGCCTTGAAAAAGTCGACTGTTTCCTCGATCCGTTTATCTTGAATATTCGACATATGTCGAAATGTAATCAGTCCCACATGATTTGGCAAGTCCCTTTCTGGTGGGGTCAGAGCGCTTTTGTGCAAAAGTTAAGAAGGCAGGTCCTGACCCCGGGAAAGGCGTTTTGGGAATAATAATAGTGTGATATTTTAATGTACGATCCTGATTATAATACTTGTTGGGGAGGATACTGATTATGAAAATGAGATCAGCACTGAAAAGGGGATTATTTTTTCTCACCATCACGTTATTTGCCTGCAGCAGCGGTGGAAGTCAGGAAGTGGGGCCGGCACGCCTGTTGTTAGGTGCGGACGACGGTGTCCACGGAATGGAACTCTGGATCAGCAACGGCACCGCCGCTGGTACGACCCTCGTCAGGGACATCAACCCGGGACCGATGGGATCCGGTCCCGGTGAAATGACAGTACTTATAAAGCGCTCTGTTTTCAGCGCTTATGACAGGGTAAGGGGTCGTGAACTGTGGGTGACTGACGGCACATCCGAAGGGACAACCCTGGTCAGGGACATCCGTCCGGGAAAGGATGATTCCTTCCCCACCAGCTTGAGGGTTGTCGATGGACTGGTGTTCTTCAGGGCCAACGATGGGATCAACGGACTGGAGCTCTGGGTTACGGATGGTACGGCTGGCGGCACTAGAATGGTGAAGGATATCAATCCGGAAGGGGATGCTATTCCGACCGATATGACAGTGTTAAGATAGAAGTAATAGTTGCCAGTGCACTTTTGCAGCATGGGATATTAGTGTTCTAATATCCTGATGGAAGGTGAGACCGCTATGTGGAACCTGATCCGAAAGCTTTTTGGATTCTCAGTGGATAAAGAGGGTTCGCGGCAAAGTGATAACGATCCGGAAGATATCGATTCCGAATTGGAGATATTAAGGTCCGGAGATGAAGTGGACGCTGTCTCCGATCTTCTGGTGGCCCTGTCCGATCCATCAACACCCGTCCGCACGGGCGCCGCCCTTGCCCTTGCCCGAATGGGAGACGAGGCCCGGATGGCCGTCTCGATGTTGATAGAGGTTCTGAACGACGAGAACGAGGACGTACGCTTCCGTGCGGCCTTTGCCCTGAAACGAATGGGGGGAGTCGAGTACCAGGACAGGGCCAACCCAGTTATCGAAGAGCTGGCTGAGCCACTGGGAGCCCTGGATACACTGGAGATCTATGTTGCTGACAGCCCCCTTAAAAGGGCCCGTATCCTTCCCGACCATCCGGTTATTGGAGAGCTTATGATGGACTCGACAGGAGCTTGTTTCCTGGCTCCCGAGGAGGACTACCGGGGCGGCGGCATGGGCAGCGTCAGAGTCCTGGGACACCCTATGGTGGTCAGACCACACATGGATAAAATAGTCAGGATTTCTGGAATTTATGACCGGGAATTGGGGTTGTTAGCTGCGGAGATTACTCAAATCGACCCACATGGTTCGAACTAGTTATTCAGATTCTCACTCCTGAAGGTCTGTGGCATGGGAATCAGGCCAGGATGAGTATGGAGTTCCGATCCAGCTCCTGCTAATCAAGGAATCCCAGGACTTCCCTGCCCTTAACCTTCACCGAAGCAAGGCCATCCACAAAGATGCTGGCGCTGGCAAAAAAGGGCTTTATAAGAAATTTCCCGTCCCTGTCGATGAGTCCCCACCGATCCTCTACCTTCACCCAGGCCACTCCGTTTCTGAAGGGACCGGCGCCCTGATAGCGGGCCTTGCTTATGAAATTGCCCGTTTTGTCGATGTAAGTCCACTTCTTTTCCTTGATCTCCACAGCACTGCGCCCTTCGGAAAAGCCGCCCCCCACTGAAACGTAGTAGAACTGCTGTGGAAATGCCCAGTTCCCTTTCTTGTCCACAAATCCCCATCTTTTTTCCATAGCGGCAGCCAGGCCCTCGGAAAAGGTGAATGTTTCCTTGAAACGGGCCGGTATGACAGTCCTTCCTGATTTGTCGATATATCCGTAAAGCTTGCCCCGCAGGTTGACGGCGGACATGCCCTCGGAAAAAGAGCCCGGCGACGACCAGAAACCCCCAGCTCCCAGGACCGGCTTGATAACCATATTCCCCGATTTGTCTATGAAACCCCATGTCCTGCCGTTAAGTGTCACTGGCGCAAGCCCTTCGGAAAAACCGCTGGCTGACATGAAGGTTGGCTTGATGACTAATTGTCCCTTCCTGTTAATATAACCCCAGCGGCCCTTGTCTTTTTGGTACCGCCTGCCGCCCACCTTTACTACTGCTAGCCCTTCAGAAAAACTGCCGGCTGATGTGTACTTTGCCGGGATGACCATACGCCCCTTACCGTCGATGAAACCGTCCCTCTTTCGGCCCCTGCTGTTCTTGATAGTAACGAGGGCAAGCCCTTTGCTGAAACCGTAGGTGCTCTCGTAAAGCGGTTTGATGACCATCTTCCCGGACCGGTTGATGAAGCCCCACTTCTCGCCGACCTTTACTGGCGCGAGCCCCTCACTAAACAGGCCGCCACCTTCGTAGATCGGCGGTATTACCCATTTTCCTGAAGCATCAATGTAGCCGGACCTGCCGTCGATAAACATTTTCAGTGCTCTGGCAACCGCCTGACTTGTTTTTACTTCTTTCTCCTTGATTACCAGCAGGTTGGATTTCTCACCATCTTTCCTGGCAAACTCCAGGCCAAACCTGGCCATTTTAAGTCTGAAGTCTGCCAACTTTAATGGTGTGTATCCCCTGCCTTCCTCTGCTTCAGCGTCGGCTCCATTTTCAAGGAGCACTTTCAAGGTGGCATAGGCCCCCATGTAAGATGCAAAATGAATAGGGGCCCAGTTGGCCACGAGGTCGTTATAAAGTTTGCTGGCCTGGTTCACCTTGGCCTTGTTCTCTATGAGAAGGCGGGCCGCTCCTGCGCCGCCGGATGATGCCGCCAGCATGAGGGGAGTAATACCATCCTTGTCACGAGCATCGACCTTGAGTTTTTTTGCGATAAGCTCCCTGACGATATCGGCCTGGCCGCCCTTTGCAGCTGCGTGAAGTATGGTTCTTTTTGAATACGGATCCTTGAACTTGACTTTGGCGCGATTTTCCAGGAGCAGCCTGAAGATAGATGTATTTCCACCCTCGGCGGCCTGAAAGATGGGTGGAGTATCCAGGCCTCTTCCGTTCACGTTCGATCCTTTTTCAATTAGATACCGGACTATTTCCTCGTGTCCGTTAAAGGCAGCCCTACTAAGAGGATAAAGACCATACATGTCTGAAACGCTTACGTCAGCACCGCTTCCGACGGCACTCTTTACCATCTCCAGGTCACCCAAAATGGCACCTGCTGAAAGTTCGATCCCGAGTTCCTGCTGTCTGGCAAGTTTCTCGTCCTTCCTCCAGACAACTCCTGAACTTACCAGCATTTCGTCCACATCAACATACTTCTCATAATTGGTGCACACTGGCTTGGTAACCATATAGGTTGCCTGGGTCCCGGTGGACCAGTCGGTTCTGTACTCGTAACTGGAAGTTTCACCCCAATTGCTGCACTTTGCACCCTGGTTGTAGGAGTGTTCCTTTGCCTTGTCCACGGTGATGACTACCAGATCTCCGCCGCTTTTGGCAGCCAGTTTCAGAAGGGCAGCGGTCGGATCGTCCTTGTGATTTATTTCGGCGCAGTCAGACAGTCCGAATTTACACTGCCTGGTGACGAACTTGACTTCTGCCAGACCGATCCTCGCGTAGCCGCTGCCTGCCAGTTCCGTATCCAGTTCATCAAACGTCCCCCTTCTGACGATTACCTTTCCGGAGCGGGGACTGTATTTTGCCTTCTGGATAAAGGGCCTGAACTCGAAAGTTTCTTTTTTCTCCTTGGCAAGAGCCGGAGTAGACAGTATTAGGAGGCAGAATAACGCAATAAGGGAAACTGAAAAAATGTGAAGGTTTCTCAAACCGGGCCTCCTGTGCCATAAAATGTCTGGTGTCCATGTTTTCCTTACCATGAATATGAGGCTTGTCTCGAGCATGATTACCGGGGGATCTTAACAGGCTGGGCAACCAGAAACACCCCGTAGTTGCTCTCGTCATCGGCCAGATTCCCCTGCTGGAATTTTTCAGGGGATATTCTGAGGGCATGGTGGTATACGAGGCCCCGCTTGAGGTCGATCATATTCCAGAGACTTCTGGAGTTCCAGTTTACCAATTTGTCGTAGCCTGTGGAATCCGGTGAAAGTGGTGTGAAAGCTGCCTTGCCTGTGGGGAGATGGACGACATACAGGCCGGTAAATCCGCCCTCCAGGTGAGGACGGTAGGCGTAATCCCCATCCTGGGCCGCCAGGTATGCTGAATATAACGACCGTCTGATAAACTCCAGCTTTTTCAGTTCGCCCCGGTCGCTCTTTGCCGCGTTCATTCGCATTTTGTCTCCCAGTTCCTTCATGGCAAAGAAGAAGCCGATCTGGGCGAATGCACCGGAGTAAGCGTTCTCGATCCTGGCCTGGTTCTGGAGGTTCTGCGATTTCCAGTAGTCGGACCGTGCTGAGAGGTTGTACCTGCTTTTTGAAGACTGGAAGTAAGTCCGGGACTGACTGTAGTACTGGTTGGACAGGTTCTGTGATATCCGGGACTGCTGCGTGAAGTAATCCGCTGACCCGCCCCTTGTGGCCCATATCCCCTTGGTCAGAACCCCGATGCGTTCCTGGAGTCGGCCTATAAAACTGTCTAATGAATCCAGGTGGGTGCCCCTTGTAAGGGGTGTTACGCCGCGTTTCCAGATCTTTTTTCCTGTTTTGGCGTCGAAACCAGCAATGATGACCTCACCGATATAGACTACCGTGTTTCCGTACTTCTTGATCTGGACAGGGAAGGACAGGCCAGCCTGGGAGGCCGGACTGGTGAAGATCTCCTTGCCCGTAGCGCTATCGAGGGAGACAACCGTCGAGGGTGTCGAAAAATAAAGCCTGCGGCCGTCTTCAATGAAATTGCTGACCGCCGGTTCTTTTCCGGAGTATCGCCAGAGCCTCTTCCCGTCGGAGTTTCGCAGAGCGTCCACGAGGTACACGACAGGAGACTTTTTCTTGCTGATAAAACCTCGAAGGTAGATCCTGTCCCCCAGGGGATAGATGTTTGTGTACCTTACTGACTGGTCCATCTGTACCGATCCGGCCGTTTTGCCTGTGAGGGGATCCAGGGTGTGAAGCGATCCTTTGTTATCCAGGACGAGAAGTTTCCTGCCATCCCTCTTGGGGGGGGGAGTCCTGCCATCAAGGACGATGTATCCCCTCTCCCACTCTGTACTCCCGTCAGTCATGGAGAGCTTCTGTACGCCGGCCATGAAGTTCCACACTCCATCCCCTGTGATCAGGGGTTTTGGCGGATGACCGTTCTTGGAAGATATTTTATAGGATCTTTCCCACTTGAGATTACCCTCAAAAAGATCGTAGGCCTGCACGGCGGCTTTCTTTTTCTCCCGGACAATTACCAGGAGAGCAGATTCCTGCGGGGCTGGGAGGAAGTCGTAGGACTTTTTCTTCTTTTCAAAGGTACTCACCCACAGCTGTTTGCCGTTTGCAGGGTCGATGGCGGCGACATGGATCTTCCGTTTGGAATCATCGTCATTTCTTAACAGGATAAGATCCTCAAAAGCCATGATCACGTCGGCTCCCGACGTGAGCCATCCATCGGGACGGAAGCGCCACAGGATCTTACCTTTCGATGTATCCACAAGAATCGGGTTGTCGAACTGGTAGCTGACCAGGAGCCGGTCTTTGGATATGAATCGCATATCACGGATATAATTCTTTTTCCCCAGAATCGACCATTTTACCGGTATCTCTTTTGCTGTTGGCATGGTTACAGCAACATTTGCCATTTTCTCAAAAAAATCATCCCAGTAACCGGGCCTGGACATCTCTTCAGAAACTGCTTTCATGGTCTTTTTTATGGCTTCATTCACGGCCTCATTGAAGTCTTCGCCCCGGGCAGACGTAAGTAAAGGAGAGAAAATCAGGAGCAGAACAGTGAACAGGGTTGTTAATCGACGGTTCATAGGACCTCAGTTCTTAAGTGAGCGTAAAATGCTGATGAAGTCGCTTTCGATCTCGTCAGAATAATCCAGAGAGGTGCTCCGCCCAAGGACGCCGTACATGCATCCGTAAAGGGAGAGGAGGGCCTGTTCCTTTTCACCTGCGAAAACGGAAAATCCCTGCTTTTCCCCCTTGACTATGAAGCTTGCATCGTAGCGGTAGAAAACCGGGTTCCAGCCCTCTGCGGGGATCTGCAGGGCACCCTTGACGATCTGGTTCTCCGGGGCCAGGCGGTCCACCATTTCCCTGCGCATGTAGTGGGGGGTTTGGGATGACGTCCGGCACCATACCATAACAGAGCCCTTGTCGCCCTTGCGGAACACGGCCATCCCGCCTGTTTCCGTTGTGATATCACGTCTCAGCTTAAGGGAATCGGGCAGGTCATCAGCCCAGGGCACCTCAGTCCATCCTGCAGGCACCATAAAGTCCAGCTTCAGGATCTCGTCCTTGTAGGGTGTCATATCGGCAGTTATCTGACCTGCATCTCCCTTGTAGTAGGCTTCATGGGACACCCCGGCGCATCCGGCGAGAAAGACTGAACCGAATAAAAACACACAGAGTGCACACACCAGAAAACGAAATGGTCGCATTGTCAGCTCCTTCTTTGAGAATCAGTTAATCAGTACGGATCGGCACTTTCATCGCTGGATCACTCCCGGTGTCGGCTTGGCTTGCATCCTCCTGGGATTTGACCCCAACATTTTTAAAGTAGAAATTAATTCTTCGGCTCCCGCTAGCCACCACCTCCACCGCCGCCC
>JBGMRC010000055.1:0-2382 GCA_048061075.1 bacterium
GCGTGAGCACTATCGGCATATCCATCAGGTTGGCAAGCCTTATAAGAACATTGATGCTTTCTTCTACCTGTTCTCTTCTCTCCATGACTCTGGCCAACCTTTCCTGAACATCGACGATGAGCAGGAGGGTGTCCTTTGCTTTTAATTTCAACTTATCGATCATGATCTTCCTTTCAGCAATATCCATCTTTATGGACCATCTTTATCAACTATATTAGGGTCGTAAAAAGTCCATTAACTATCAAGGTCATTCAGGGACTTGTAACCAAGATGGCTCGAAATCTCGCCAGCAGCCTTTTTGAGGAGGGGAACGTATTCTTTTTTTATCCTGTCCATACTCATCCTCACAGAGGGCGCCGACATTGAAAGCGCTCCAACTACCTTTCTTGTGTAATCATAAATAGGCGCCCCGACACAGCGGACACCCTCATCCCATTCTTCGTCATCAATAGCGTAGCCCAGTTGTTTTATCAGCCCGAGATGATCCAGGATCTTGTCCCTGTCGGTGATCGTCCTGGGTGTATAGCTCTCCAGTTTCTTTTTGGTCAGCACACTCATAATATTTTCCATGGATTCGTAGGCCAACTGAACCTTGCCGATGGCAGAGCAATAGGTCGGCACCCTGCAGCCAACCCTGGACAGGACCCTTACGGTATGGTTTGACTCCACAACATCCAGATAGAATGCGAACTTATCCTTCAGGACCCCTATGTATATGTTCTCATTTACCTCCTTGTTTAGTTCTTCCATCACCGGACGTGCGACTCTCAGCAGCCCCGCGTGACGTATGTATGTCTGGCCAAGCTCCAGTGTCTTCAGACCGAGACGGTAATTGTCAGTTGACTGATTCTGTTCAACGTAACCCCTGTTGGTAAGCGTCGCCAGTATCCTGAAGATGTTGTTCTTGTGAAGCTTCAAACGACGGCTTAGTTCAGTTATTCCAAGTTCGTCTTCTTCACCGTGAAAAGCTTCAAGAACATCCAGGGCGTGGTCAACAGACTGAATAATATAGTCTGATTTCTTACGCTTCGTCTGGGTCATTTATTACCTCCAGCTATTCAATTGTATATATATCTAATCGTTAATTGTTATAGATATGATACCCGACCAGAATGACAAGGGATTGTATTGATGAGGAGAAAATATGTCAAGGAAGTGATTGATGTAAAGATGACCTGGTTCCAGGTTGTTTTTTATTACATGTATTAACTTGGAACTTGGAACATGGAACTTGGAACTATTCTAATGATCGGCCGATCTCATAGCCCATTTTCCTGGATGCGTCAGTCGCGTGGCGCTTAACTGCGGGAATTATCTCTTTTTCGATGCGCTTGTCAGACATCCTGTCGGATGGGCCGCTTACAGATAGTGTTCCCTGGATCTTTCCGTAATAATCTAGTATCGGGGCGGCAACGCATCTGAGACCGAGGGTCCATTCCTCCAGATCCACGGCGTAACCGTCTTTACCTGCTTTCTCAATGTACTTCTTCAGGCGTCGCTTGTCGGTGATCGTGTTCGGAGTCATCTTTTCAAGCTGGAGGTTCTTGAGAATAAATTCAGACTGCTCCTGCTCTGAAAAGGCCAGGAAAACTTTCCCCGTGGCAGTACAGTGAGGTGACACTCTGGTTCCAAGCCGTGAAACGATCTGGATCGTCTGGTCAGCAATCACCTCATCAAGATAAAAAACATAATCGCCTCTTAGAACCGCCAGGTAGGCATTCTCCCTAAGTTCATCGGAAAGGGTGATCATTCCAGGATTCGCAACCGAGAGGAGGCTGACGTGTCTCAGGTAGGCCTGGCCGGCCTCTAAAGCCTTCAGGCCAAGCCTGTAGTTCCCGGTTCTTGAATTCTGCTCAATATAGCCACGGCTCTCCAGTGTAGCGAGGATCCTGAATACGTTGTTTTTATGGAGGTTGAGGATCTTGGCAAGTTGGGTGACACCCAGTTCCGCCTCGTTAACTCGGAAAGCTTCCAGGACATCCAGGGCGTGGTCAACGGAATGAATAATGTAATCGCTTTTCTTCCTCTTAACCATTGACAGCTTTCACCCGAGTAATCCACCGCCTTTAACCGTTTAACCGCGGAGACTCCTGAATTCATGATGGTATGGTAGTTGATGACTTTTAAAGAAGTCATCAACGCGCCCATTGAGGGGCGCCCAAATCAATAACTTGCATATTACATCGCGCCCGAACATGGGCGCCCGGATCAAAGACATAAACATTGAGTCGTTGATCCGTGAGGGAAGTGAAAACCACGCTTTTCGCTTCCCGAGGAGCAAAAAGCCGCTAACGGACTTTTTGCGACCCTACTAACAAACACCGGGAGTGCCCCTCCAGGAGGGGGGGCAAGCTAGAGGGACACCCCCTTCTTCCCATTGCT
>JBGMRC010000055.1:2482-5890 GCA_048061075.1 bacterium
GTGCCCCTCCAGGAGGGGGGGCAAGCTAGAGGGACACCCCCTTCTTCCCATTGCTGGGAAACCTCTATTTTGAAACCCTGATCGGCTCGTTAACTCCCGATTTTCTCCCCTGCTCCAGGCGGTCCACTCTCTCCTGGGCCGCAAGCTTGTAACGCCGTATTCCCTTCCAGAGTTCAATGAATTTTCTGTAGTGTTTCAGAGCATCGTCTGTGCGGTGCAACTGCTCATAAGCAAGTCCGAGGTTATTGTGTGCCTCCGCAAAATCTGGATGCATTTCAAGAACCTTTTCATATGCCATGGCAGCGTCAGGATAACGCTCGAGAAAAAGGAAGGCTGTTCCAAGATTGTTCAGTGCCTCCATAAAATCCGGTTTCATCATGACCGCTTTTTTGTAGCACTCGAGAGCTCGGACGTAGTCTTTCCCTTCATAAAAAGCTATTCCCATACTGTTGTATGCCTCGGCGAAATTCGGGTCGAGTTTAGCGGCTCTTTCAAAATACTCTATTGATGCTCCAAGCTTTTGCTGATCGAAAAGCTCATTTCCCTTTTTCCAGTGATCGTGCGCTGTTGGATTTTTTGTGAACCTGTCTTTCATGTCGCTATGCGCTCCTCAAGCAGCCTTCGGCCGCGGTTGAAAGTTGAAGGTTGAAAGTTGAAAGTTGAAAGTTGAAAGTTTAAGGTTCAAAGTTCTATGAATTTATCTATTTATTTTCTTGATTTTCGTTCAACTTTAAACTTTCAACATTTAACTTTGAACAGTCACTGAGAGACTACCAGTACTCCAGGTGCTCACCAAAAATCTTACACCCCAAAACCTGCGCCAGATCACAAATATACTCCTCAACATCACCAATATCCAGATCCTTGGTCACAACCTCCAGGGTCAACCCGTCAAGACTGAAATATAGTGTCGGCATATCCCAGCTGTCGGGGACAAACCGGGCGCCCCGATCTCCGAGCCTGTTGAAAGTACCAGGATTATCTTCCATCTTCTTGAGTTTCTCTTCGATATCGTCGAGTGAAAGCTGCTTTTCGAATGTAAGTGCCTTGAAGTTAAAATCATCTAACATTTCTAATTTCCACCCGCAGTTTATAGTCACATTTTAAAAAACTGTTTCCATCCGCTAAAAACAACAGCACCTACATCCGCAAAACAGGAGCGATCAACCTGCATTTCCTGATGTAGGTGAAAAAAAAGCTGGAGGGAGCAGGACGCTCCCTCCAGCGTAAGGGTTTTATCCCTCTTCTGCAGCCAGATCCCTCTTGGTCTTGCGGCCAAGATAGATCCTGTTGGGATCGCAGACCATCCTTGCGATCTTGATCTCCTCGTGTCCCGGAGCCTCAAAGGGCTTAAAGTCCTTGGCGACCTTAAGATCCCAGCTGACGTTTTCCCGAACTAGGGACTCTTCCACGCCGGGGTAGATCTCGGCCATCTCCAGCTCGCCCGTTTCGGGGCTGCTTCGGAAGATGCAGAGATCCGAGACGATTGTGGTACCAGAGCCGCGGAAAAGGCCCATGGCGTATCTGTCCTCAGAAGTTCCGAGAGGTCCGCGAGAACCTGTAACGGATGTAACATACTCGTTCTTCTCAGGGAATCGTCTCTTCTCCTGAACCATCATGGCGAGACCAACGTCTGCATAGGATGCGATATTGTTCGCGCCACCTGATCCGGCGAACCGGACGGTGGGACCAGTCTTTCCGTCGTCACGGGCGCTTTTTGAGTAATAGCCGCCCATGGCTGTGGAGTTCAGGTTCCCGTACTTGTCGCACTCGGCTCCGCCAAGCATACCGAAGTTGATAAATCCGCGCTGTGCGAAAGTGCCGAAGGTATCGGCCATGTTGGACAGTGTGGAGCACATATAACCGCCCCGTGCCTCGGAAACGGAAATGGGAACCTCGAGGAGCTTGGGATCGAGGATCCCCGCCTCCATGATGATAAGGGCGTTAGGCGCATATGTGTGCTGCGCCATCATGCACCCGATCATTGGAAGGCCCGTACCGGCAAAGATAAAGGAATAGTCATAAGTCTGCCGGGCCGCCGCGATGCAAAGTAGCTCCATAGTAGTGTACTTCTCTGGATCGATCCCCTGCTCGCTACAATAGGCTTCGTACTCAGTATCATCCACCTGAGTCCACTGCCCGGGATCGCTTGCTCTAATAACAGCCATATTTTACCTCCTCATAATCTCGGAAGTTTAAGCCGCAGCCCTTACAGGGGCCTGGCCAGTCCGGGCTTGTAGCCGTACAGTGCATCGGCGCGCAGCTCGAAGAGCCTCTCCAAACCCGAGGTACCGGTAATTGTGGGATAGCCGTCACCCGGGCGGGTGCTCAGGAATGTCCACTCGTCTTCCATTACCCAATCCCTGATGTAGGCATCTACTTCTTCCTTGGGCTTCCTGTTCACCTGCGTATAAGCCCTCCAGAAATCCCAGTCGTAATCGTAGTAGTACGGTACCTGGCCGGGGAATCCGCCGTAGGGAACCTCCACTATAGCGTCGATAAACTGCAACGCTATCGAGTTGGAATACGGCTGTGCCCTGAGCTCTTCTTCCGAAACGACCTTCTCAACCTGCACGATGCAGTTCTTCGCCGCCATGGCCTGCTCATTATCCGGGCCCGTAATACCTTCGATCCTGGTGGTTCCAAGTTCTCCGGCCCTCTGGGCCAGAATGATCGTCACCTCGGGAAGGATCGGGGGAACCAGGATGCACTTAACACCCTTGTTGCCGGTGTAGGCGGTTGACTCCCGGATCTGCTCCAGGAAGTTGGTCGTGTTGGATGTCGCGTCGCCACCCTCGAAAGCGTGGGGGCGAAGTCCCCAACCATCGAAGGGATCCTCGATAACGGCAGACCTTGCGGGAGCGATCGAGGGATTTATCCATGAACCATCCTCGTTCTTGCCTCGCAGCCCCATTTTAGCGAAGGTATCGTGGTCCATGAAGCTGGTACCAAACTCGGACATAAGCGGCGCGAAGGGCCAGCCGTAGCGGCCGGCAACAGTCCTCAGGCCGTAGCCGTAGTTGGAGTAATCCTCAACATCGATAGTGCCGTCCTGGATGGATCGGCGAATACTGTACGCAACCGGCTGGATTCCCTCCAGGCCGATATACGTCGTATCCAGCAATTTCACCAGACCTGCTGCCGCCCAGAACTCGCAAATGGAGGCACCGCCGTTCATGGTGACGAAAAGGTCACCGATGTTCTGCCGAATAACCTCACGGGCCAGAGCGAAGGGCTTCTTGGTGTAGCTGAAGCCGCCCGCACAGATGCAGGTGCCTGGCTTGACGAAAGTTTTGATCGCGTCCGTAAGGGACATGATCTTGTCTTTTCCCCTCATGAAAGTGGGGATAGTGGCCTCTGCCATAACTTTCTCCTTTCTCCCTGCTTAAGCGAAATTGCTTAAGCGGG
>JBGMRC010000055.1:5990-7909 GCA_048061075.1 bacterium
CGGTCCTCAACACGGGCGCTGGCGGTTTTACCCTCGCCTGCCGTTGCCCTCGGCAGTTCATCCGGACCGATGAGCTCGATGACCTTTGGATTGACGTCGGTAACGGCCTTCACTGATTCTTTCATCTTCTGGGACAGATTTTCCACGTTTGCCTCATCATCGAGCAGACCCTTGTCCTTGAGTTCTATTATGAGGGTGAAGTGATCCATTCCCCTCTTGTCCGTTTCGATTATCATCCTGAAATTAGCGCCCATCTCCGGGAAACCGGTGAGCGCTTCTTCAACCTGGCTCGGGAATACAACCAGACCACTGATGGAAACAGCGTCATCCGATCTTCCCTTGATGGCGGCCATTCTGGGATGGGTCCTTCCGCAGGGACACAGGTCCCAGGTCATGGCGGCAAGATCACGGCTCCTGAACCGGATAAGCGGGGTACCTGTATTGACCAGGTTCGTCCAGACCATCTCTCCGTCCTCACCATCGGCAACAGGTTCTCCTGTATCGGGATTGATGCACTCGGCGAGGAGATGATCTGCCCAGAGGTGCATCCTTATGGGCATATCCTTGGTCCTGGCCTCGCACTCACAAGTCATTCCCGGCCCCAGGAACTCGGTCATGCCGAATTCATCATAGGCAGTCACACCGAACAGCTCTTCGATCTTCACCCTCGTGGCCCACGGCCATGGCTCGGCGCCGTGAAGGCTGATCTCGCAGGCGGCGTCCTTTGCAAGGTCGAAGCCCTTTTCCTGTGCCTTCTGGCCAACATAAAGTGCGAAGGACGGCGTAGCGCAGAAAGCCTTGATGGGAAGGTCCACGAGAAGGTCAATCATCCTGTCGGACTGGCCGCCGGAAAGTGGTATCGGACATGCGCCCATTTTCTGAGCACCATAATGGAAGCCGAATCCGCCGGTGGGTAATCCGTATCCGAAGGAGTTGAGGAAAATGTCTCCCGGGCGTACACCCACCATCCAAAGCTCTCGTGCGTTCCGGTCCGCCCAGAGGTCAATGTCATACTCAGTGGCAAAGATCAGGACCGGTTTCCCAGTTGTACCGGATGTACTGTGCATCTGTCTCTGATCACTCATTTGGCCCGTGACTATATTCAGCGGATAACCGTCTCTTACTGTACCCTTCTCCATGAAGGGAATTCCTGTAATGTCATCCAGGGTCTTCAGGTCACCAGGTTCGAATCCTGCGTCTTTGTAGACCTTCTGGAAATATGGATTCTCGTTGTAGACCCTGGTGACAACTTCCTTGAGGTTCTTGAGCTGAAGATCCTTCAGCTTCTCAACGGGCATAGTTTCAATCTCTGGTTGGAAATATTGCCTATCGTCTGACATGATTTCTAATCTCCTCCATTAAGACATGAAACACCATTTTCGCCTTAATTACAGGGGGTTAGGCGAGTAGCACAGTGTCCGGGCTTCTGACCCGAATTTAAGGCTGCCCCCCCCATGGGCTGTATCAAGAAAAGCTTTTTAAAGGAAAAATCGGGCATAGATAGTAATCTCTACACCCTTGGACCTCACCCTTTTCAGTTACCGATATGCCGATGCACCCGGCGATATAGCCTGACTTTTATAACACTGTTTTAAGCATGTCAAGGAAAAAGGTCATCCGGAAAATCCTGCAACTCTGCCATTATTTACCGGAGTCACGGGGCCGGGACTCAAAGAAAATACGAAAAGGCGCTGCAAACAACTATTTGCACAGTTTGCCGGTAATCGTTCAGGAAAATTTGAAGGGATAATTTAACTCAATGATACTCCGATACCATAGCCGGAACCCGGGTTTCGGTCCCAGGACCCAGGACCCAAGACCCAAGACCCAGGATCCAAAAATATCATCGCGAGTCACGCCTGTGGGACGGGGTTTTGGTAAATCACGAAACGAAATACCGATTACATCCCCTCCATCCC
>JBGMRC010000056.1:0-7853 GCA_048061075.1 bacterium
GGTGGAAGAAAAATGAGCGAATTCATCGTATTTACGGATCTCGATGGTACCCTTCTGGACTATAAAAGCTACAGTTTCCGCAGGGCGCTGCCTGCTCTGGATGTAATGGTCAGGAGACAGATCGCAGTAGTTCCCGTAAGCAGCAAAACAGCGGCGGAGATGCGGTACTGGATGAGACTATTGAGTCTGCACGGACCCTTTGTTTCAGAAGATGGAGGGGGAATATTCATACCTGAGGGCTATTTCCCCGGATCCATTTCCGGTTCGGTAAACGAAAACTCTGAACTGAGGATCTCACTGGGTGAAGGAATTACAGAGGCAAGAGAGGGACTGAAGAAGATTTCGTCGGAGGCCGGGGTCGCCGTTATGGGATTCGGGGACCTGAAAGAAGATGAGGTTTCAGAGCTCACAGGCCTGAAGGCAGCTGAACTGGAGGCCTGTATGACCAGGGAGTACGATGAACCCTTTTTGCTGGCCGATAACGATGCAGCTGAGCTGCTGTTCGAGATCGCACAGAAGAACGGTTTTTCACTAGTTCGTGGCGGCAGGTTTTTCCATATCTCCAGGGGCTGTGACAAGGGAAGAGCCGTAGAGATTTTGACGGAGCTTTTCAGGCGTTTGTATCCTGAGGTAGTCACCATAGGGATCGGAGACAGTGCAAACGACCTTTCCCTGCTTCAAAATGTGGATCATGCCTACCTCGTGATGAGGCACGATGGGACGTACGATCCGGAAGTATCTGATGAAAGCGTGAGAAAGGTCGGTGGTATAGGACCTCATGGATGGAGAATGGCCATGGAGGAGGTTTTTAACGTTGTCGGAAATTGAAAAAAAGATAGGTTACAAATTTCGGGACCCTGGTCTGCTGAAGCTGTCATTGACTCATGCCTCATCTCTCAAGGAGAAGAAAACCCCCGGGATGGACAATCAGAGGCTGGAATTTCTTGGCGATGCTGTACTTCAGCTGGGAGTTTCCCACCTTCTGATGGATAAATATCCTGAGGCGGATGAAGGTGAACTGAGTTTTTTGAGGATAGGACTGGTAAGGAAGGAGACCCTGGCGCAAGTGGCAGTGGGACTGGATATTGACAAACATGTCCTGGTTGACAGCAATCTGGCTTCAATGAACTCAACAGGGATATCATCCGTCGCGGCCGACGCTTTTGAAGCGGTACTGGGCGCTGTATATCTGGATGGTGGTTGGTATGAGGCCCTGACTGTCATTGAAAGAGTGCTTGGAGAACTGCCGGTTCCAGCAGGCGATCTCAGGGGAAGCAAATCAGCCCTGCAGGAGCTTATCCAGAAGAAGTATCAGGGGGAGATACCCAAATACTCGGTGACAACTAATCCAAATGCGACTGAGGAAGAACGTTTTGTTTCAAAGGTTTATCACAGGGGTGAATTTCTGGGAGAGGGTATGGGACGTAGCAAGAAGAGGGCACAGGAGGATGCTGCCCAAAAGGCGCTGGAAGCCATGGGGGGTAACGAGTAGTTGACTGTTTTTTGTTCTGGTTTCGTGGGTATCCTGGGACGGCCCAACGTTGGGAAGTCAACCCTTTTGAACCGTATGTGCCATGACAAGGTGGCTATAATCTCGGAGAAACCACAGACCACGAGGAATCGTATTCTGGGAGTGCTCCACAGACAGGGTTCCCAGATCGTATTTTTGGACACACCCGGGATGCACGAAGAGGCCAAAGCGCTTAATCGGTATATGCAGGGTGTGATCAGAAGAGTAGCAGAGGATGTCGATATCATCGTGTACATGGTGGATGTAACGAGAGAACACGGGCGGGAAGACGAGATGGCCCTGTCTATCATGAAGGAAAACGAGGACATCCCTGTGATCCTTGCTGTAAACAAGATCGACAAAGCCGGGGGTGAACGGGTAGATGAAAGATTAAAACTCCTGGAGGAGAAGTTTCAGTTCTCGGGGACCTGCACGATCAGCGCTCTTTGTGGAACAGGTGTAGATGAATTGCTGGAAAGGATCACTGGACATCTACAGGAGGGGGTTCCCTTTTTTCCTGAAGATATGGTAACAGACCAGCCGTTGGATTTCGCTCTTTCCGAGATCATAAGGGAGAAGCTCTTTGAACTTACGATGGAGGAAGTCCCATACTCAACGGCTGTGGTTGTTGATGATATCTCAACTGAGAGGGAAGAAATTATAGACGTTTCCGCGATCGTTTACGTTGAGAGGGAGACACAGAAAAGGATCATAATCGGCAAGGGCGGCAGGATGCTGAGAGATGTAGGTACAGCCGCGAGGCTTGACATGGAAAGAAAGCTGGGGAAAAAGGTGTATCTTCAACTCTGGGTAAAAGTGAAGCGTGGCTGGACCGACAGGGAAGGTCTTCTGCGGCAGCTGGGATACAATTAATGATAGGGTCGTAAAAAGTCCATCAACTAATAACAGGGACAGGGTCATGTACATCAGCAAAGTTGACACGTTACTGGACAGCATTCGGAAGCTGATCCGCCGGGGCGCTACCCAGAATGTAAAAAATATCATCGCGAAGCTCCACGCGGCCGATGTGGCCCAGCTTTTCAGATACCTGAACCATAATGAACAGCTGGCCATCTTCAACACGATAACCAGCCTCGAGGAAGCATCGGACATTTTGAGCCAGCTGGATACCCATACCAGCGCCATGATCCTCACAAAAATGGACAGAAGAAGGGCTGCGGAGCTTTTCAGGCACATGGATCCTGATGATGAAGTAGGTATCCTGGAGGAAATTCCCGCGGATGTCAGAGAAGAGATCCTCAGTTATATGTCCATTTCGGACACCGAACGGGTCGAGGGACTCTTCCAGTACGCCGAAGACACAGCAGGCAGGATCATGACTCCCAACTACTTCGCCCTTGATGAGGCAATTAGCGTTAGTGAGGCGATAGGTGAGCTCCAGAAACTGGGTGAGGGAACCATCGAGATGGTCTTTTACATCTACGTCACCGACAAACGGAATCACCTGGTGGGCGTGTGCTCCCTGCGCCAGCTGCTTCTGGTGGCCCCTGATACCCTCCTGGGGGAGATCATGACCCAGGAAGTGTTAAGTGTAAGGTTGGAAACGGACCAGGAGGAGGTAGCAAGGGTAGTGGAGAGGTACGATCTTCTGGCTGTACCGGTAGTAGACCATGAAAACAAGATACAGGGTATCGTTACAGTGGATGACGTAATCGACATCATCCGGCACGAGGCCACGGAGGATTTTCTCAGGCTTGTGGGTACCGGAGACGAGTACCTGTCCCGTTCAATATTCAAAAGAGCGAGGATGAGGCTGCCGTGGCTCCTGGTGGCGTTCGTCGGGGAGATCGTAGGTATTCAGTTTCTTCACATGTTCAACGCCACCCTGGATCAGGTAATCGCCCTCGCTTATTTCCTGCCGATTATTCTGGCTATGGGGGGAAATATAGGCAGCACGTCTGTAGCCATAGTCGTAAGAGGTCTGGCAACCGGACGCCTGAACGTAAAGGAGCTTGGAAAGGTCATTTTAAAGGAGCTCGGCGTCGCGGTCTTACTAGGCGGTCTATACGGAGTTTTACTTTTCATCCTGGCCTATCTCCAGTTCGGAGATATCAACTACCTGGGCTTCATCGTAGGCTCAAGCCTGCTTATTTCCATGATAATGGCAGCCGCGATTGGAACGCTCATGCCTATAATCCTGCACCTGATAAAAATAGATCCCGCTGTAGCTACCGGACCCTTCGTAACCGCCGCTGTGGACAGTCTCGGTATATTGGTCTACCTGGGTATGGCGACTATCGTCCTGATCTAGTGCTGCACGCTGATAATGTCATCCTCTCATCAGATGCTAGACGCGCTGGTCCTCTCACTAAGTGATGTAGGTGAGGAGGACAGGATAGTTACTTTCCTCACCAGGGAACACGGTCTTTTGAGGGCGGCGGCGGCGGGCGCAAGGAGCCTTAAAAAGGGCCGAACAGCCCCAATGGATCTCTTCGTCCGGATCAGGGTACAAGTGGTTTATCGTGAAAAACCAGGGCGCCTGTCACGAATCAGAGCCGCTGAGATTATTGAACCTTACCTCCTCATCAGAGAAAGTTACAGCGATCTTTGCGCGGCTTCCTATATGAGTGAACTGGTCATCCGTTCTGTCCAGGAAAGCGATCCTGTGCCGGCTGTTTACGAGCTGATGATGAACAGCCTGAAGCTCCTGAAGGGTGAAGGAAATGTATTCAGAACGGTCCTGATCTTTGAACTTCGTCTTTTAAAGGAGATGGGATGGGACCCTGAGCTGGAGAAGTGTCTGAAATGCGGGGACGTCATAACAGGGAAAGCTATTTTCAACCCGCGGGAGGGAGGCGTTCTTCATGTCAAATGTACTGGCCAGGGCTTCCAACCACAGATAAGCGCGGGTGATCTTGCCTCTCTGAGATTCATAACGAACCGGTCCCTTCCATCGCTGGGAAACCTGAAGTTAGAAGAGGCAAAAGCACTGCAGCTCTTCAGGACAGTACATCCTTTTACCACCCACCATCTCGGGTTCGAACCGAGGACGATCAAGGTGCTTAAAAGTTTACCGGGATGGAGCATTGGAAATTAGAGCATTAGAGCATTGGAAATTGGGTGAACCAGGCTATAGGATATAGGCGGTAGGCTATAGGCTGTGGACAGACCAAAGGCCAAAGAATGGCAGGCGATTGATTCTAACAGGGATGAAGGGGATGGTGGGGATAAGAGCAGGGGTTGGGTTGGCTTTTATTGCTTTTTGTAAAACCTAACCCAAGGTTTACCTCTGTGCCCTCTGTGGCTCTGTGGTGAAAAATCCTGGAACTTGTGACAAAACAACAACAAATCCTTGAAAAACAGGGCTTTTCCGGTTTATAATTCGTGCCTTGTTTGATTTTCAGGCAGGAAACCCCATTAAGAGAGGTAACCATGGAGAAGAAAACTTACCAAGATGTGGTTCTGGAGCTCGAACAGTTCTGGGCAGACAAGGGCTGCGTAGTCCAACAACCCTACGATCTGGAAGTCGGCGCCGGAACGCTGAATCCCGCGACACTTCTGAGGGCGTTGGGACCGGAGCCCTGGAACGTTGCCTACGTGGAGCCTTCCAGGCGCCCCACAGACGGCAGGTATGGAGAAAACCCCAACAGGCTTCAGCACTACTATCAGTACCAGGTGATCCTGAAGCCTTCTCCCGACAACATCCAGGACCTTTATCTGGAGAGCCTGTATGCCCTGGGGATCGACCCTGGTAAGCACGATATACGATTCGTTGAAGATGACTGGGAAAATCCAACTGTGGGTGCCTGGGGCCTCGGGTGGGAAGTATGGCTCGATGGAATGGAAATAACCCAGTTCACCTATTTCCAGCAGGCCGGCGGCATAGACCTCAAGCCGGTTTGCGCTGAACTCACATACGGCATCGAACGGATCGCCATGTATATTCAGGGAGTTGAGAGCATCTACGACCTGGTATGGACGGAAGGTGTCACCTACGGAGATGTCCACCATCAGGGTGAAGTTGAGCATTCAAAATACAATTTCGATGAGGCCGATACAAATATGCTTTTTAAGCTCTTCGATATGTATGAGGCTGAATCCCGGAGAATCCTGGAAAAGGGGCTTATTCTGCCGGCCTTCGACTACTGTCTGAAATGTTCCCACACCTTCAATATACTGGATGCCCGGGGAGCCATCAGCGTTACGGAAAGAACCAGCTTCATACACAGAGTCAGGAACCTGTGCCGTGCTTGTGCTGAGGCTTTTGTGGCGCAAAGGGAGGAAATGGGTTATCCGCTTATGGGGAAGAATATAATGCCTGACCAGGAAGGGCTTGAGAGATGAGTAGAGAACTTGTTCTAGAGATAGGTACAGAGGAGATCCCGGCAAGTTATCTGCCGCCGGCCCTGGAGCAGATAAAGGAGCTCGCCGCAAAGGAGCTTGCAGGTCAGCGTATCTCCTGCGGTGAGATAAGCGCTTTCGCCACACCGCGCAGGATAGTTCTCATGATCCAGAAGGTCGATGAGGCCCAGGAGGCCAAGGAGCATGAGGTCATGGGGCCCGCTGTGGCTGTTGCCTACGACGATAAGGGCAAACCTACCAAGGCAGCGGAGGGTTTTGCCAAGGGCCAGGGTGTCTCCGTCGAGGATCTCAGGAGAGTCAATACTGACAAAGGCGAGTATGTTGCTGTCGTCAGGAAAGAGGCCAGTCAACCCTCACTCGACATTCTTTCCCAGGTAATACCGAAGATAATAACATCCCTGCAGTTCCCCAAGATGCAGCGATGGGGTTACCTTAATCTCAGATTCCCCCGTCCCATCCGATGGCTGCTTTGTCTTTTCGGGGATGATGTCGTAAAATTCGACCTGGAGGGGATCGAGTCCGGCAGACTCATGTACGGACACAGGTTTCTTGCGCCAGGACCTTTCGAGATCAAAACCGCCGGGGATTACCTGAAAACAGTAAAAAAAGCCAAGGTGGTGCTGGATCAGGACGAACGCAAAGAGATAATCAGAAAGGGAGTGGCAGACGCTGCCGCTGAAGTGAACTGTGTTACCATCGAGTCTGATGGTCTCCTTGATGAAGTAACTTACCTTGTTGAATATCCTGTCGTACTCAGGGGAACCTACGAGGAAAAGTACCTTTCCCTTCCCAGGGAGGTTCTTACTACTTCCATGAGCTCCCACCAGAGGTATTTCTCCCTAACGGACAGGAAGGGTGATCTGAAGCCCTATTTCATCACGGTGAGCAACACCATTACGGAAGACGACAGCGTTGTGATCAAGGGCAATGAGAGGGTATTGAGGGCGAGGCTGGAGGATGGCATGTTCTTCTTTGCCGAAGACAGGAAGATACCTTTGAAACAGAGGGTCGAAGAGCTCAAGGATGTCGTATTCCAGGAGAAACTGGGCACATCGTATGAGAAATACGAGCGTTTCGGAGCCTTAGCTGAGTACCTCGCAAAGCAGGTTTCTCCCGATAATCTGGATGAAGTCAAGGAAGTAGCTCTGCTTTGCAAGGGGGACCTCGTAACGCAGATGGTGGGTGAGTTTGCCGAACTACAGGGAGTGATGGGAAAGGAATACGCGCTTTTAGAAGGAGTCGCTGAGGAAGTGGCTCAGGGAATAGTTGACCACTACCTGCCGAAATACTCGGGAGATAAAACTCCCGGTACAGTGGGAGGAGCCGCTGTAAGCATTGGTGACAGGCTCGATACTGTGTGCGGCTGCTTCGGTATTGGGATCACCCCCAGCGGCACCGCCGACCCCTATGGTCTGCGAAGGGATGCCCTGGCCATTATTGCCATCCTCATGGACCGTGGGTGGAGAGTCTCCCTGACGGACCTGATGAATAAATCCCTGAAACTGCTTGAAAAGAAGATAGATGAAGACCCTGAATCCACATTGGAGGCACTCAGGGAGTTCTTTGAGGGAAGGCTGCTTCACCTCTTTGCAGGCCGAGGCTACAGACACGATCTGGTCCAGGCCGTACTCAAGGACCACTGGGATGATCCTGTGGACGCGGCTGCAAGGCTCGATGCCATGATGGACTTTTCAAAGAAGCCGGATTTTGCGGATCTAATGCTCTCCTTCAAGCGGGTCATGAACATAATACCCGATGGTTTTTCTGGTAAACCGGATATGAAAAAAGCCGGAGAGGATGCGGAAAAGAATCTTCTCGAAGCTGCCCGAAAGGTGGAAAAGGAAGCATCAGGAATGATCGGGAAGGGTAAATACATTGAGGCCCTGGAGGCTCTCGCGAAGCTAAAAAGGCCTGTGGACGGTTTCTTCGATGGTGTCATGGTAATGGATAAGGACAAGGCGAAGAGAAATAACCGCCTTGCCATTCTGTCCTCAATTTCCACACTTTTCGCCCAGGTGGC
>JBGMRC010000057.1:0-7529 GCA_048061075.1 bacterium
GAGTAACGCGTAATGCGAAAAACAGGCCATAGGCTATAGGCGGTAGGCTATAGGCTTAACAGAACTATAAACATTATGAATTACATAAATAAACTGAAGCTAACTGCCTATGGCCCATAGCCCATTTAGCGATGCTCTAATATCTAATGCTCTAATGTTCTAAATCCAATTTCCAAGTTCCATTTTCGAAAAAACATAATTGACATTTTACCCAAACAACGGTAGACAGAACTAATCCACCCGCATTGCCGGGTGGATTCTTTTTCAGCCGGCGTCTTGCCGGGATAATCAGTCCGGTTAAGATCTTAACGGAGGTTTCAGGAAAGTGTCCAAGCATCCAATGACTCCCGAGGGGCTCGAGAAGCTCAGGGAGGAGCTTAAGAGACTCAAGTCAGTTGAACGTCCCAAGGTGATAGAAGAGATATCCGTCGCAAGGGATCACGGTGACATCTCGGAGAACGCCGAATACGAGGCGGCAAAGGAAAGACAGTCCTTCGTCGAAAAGCGAATAAGGGACATTGAGGACAAGATCGCCAACGCCCAGGTAGTTGATCCTTCAGAGATGAGCACCGACAGGGTAGTTTTCGGTGTAATGGTGACAGTCCTTGACCTGGAATCTGATGAGGAGATGTGCTACCAGATCGTGGGAGCAGATGAAGCCGATGTAGCAGAATGCAGGATCAGCGTAACCTCGCCGGTGGCCCGCTCTCTCATAGGCAGGCAGGTGGGCGATCTTGTTCAAGTCGTCATTCCCAGAGGAATGCGCGAGCTCCAGATCCTTGGAATATCGCTACCGTAGTTTAGTGGCTGTTCAACGTTCAAGGTTCAACCTTCAACTTTCAACCTTCAACTTTCAACTTTCAACCTTCAACTTATAGTTGACAGCACCTTACAAACACAGGCAGAATCTGCACAAATAATCAGCAGGATCGATGTAGTCTGTTCAAATTACCGGCATATCCTTCGGCGCTGGAGATATGTTGTATCGTTTATTCCTTTTATTTTGAGGGGTTAGGGCAACTATTGTTTTAGTGTCATTTTGGTATGAAGATTGCTCATAAGGGAACTGCGAGAGGAGATTTAAATGAAGAAGGTAGAGGCTATTATCAAACCATTCAAACTCGAGGAGGTAAAGGACGCGCTCAACGCCCTGGGTATTCAGGGAATGACGGTCACTGAGGTGAAAGGGTTCGGTAGGCAGAAGGGCCACACTGAATTGTACCGCGGAGCTGAATATATCGTCGACTTTCTGCCCAAGGTGAAGATCGAGGTTGTGGTAAAGGAAGAGATCCTGGACGACGTACTCGATGCGGTCGCTAAAGCTGCCAAAACTGGGAGGATCGGTGACGGTAAGATATTTGTTTTCCCTGTGGAGAATGCTATCCGTATCCGAACAGGTGAGACAGGAGAAGATACGATCTGAGACATTCTACGGATAATCTTAACTTAATGGAGGCATGAACAATGACACCAAAAGAAGTCCTGGAATTCGCGAAGAAAAACGATGTGAAGATGGTGGATCTGAAATTTATGGATCTGCCCGGAACATGGCAGCACTTCGGTGTGCCGGTGAGCCAGCTCAAAGAGGATTCTTTCGAGGATGGATATGGCTTTGACGGTTCCAGCATTCGCGGCTGGCAGCCCATCCACGCCAGCGACATGCTGGTAGTGCCTGATCCTGAAACAGCCATCATGGATCCCTTTGCATCTGTACCGACGCTGTCTCTTATCTGCAATATCGTCGATCCAGTAACCAAGGAGTCATACACCAGAGATCCGAGGTTCGTTGCCCGAAAAGCGGAAAACTATCTCAAGTCAACGGGACTTGGTGACACGGCCTACTTCGGTCCGGAGGCCGAGTTCTTTATCCTGGATGACGTACGGTTCGAACAGACCGCCAATTCGGCCTTCTACTCTGTTGACTCGGCGGAAGGATGGTGGAACACCGGACGTGAGGAAAACCCCAACCTGGGCTACAAACCCCGGCATGGCGGTGGATACTTCCCCTGTTCCCCTACTGACAGTACCGCAGCCATCAGGGTAGAGATGGTACTGGTCCTGGAATCTATCGGTATTGAGGTAGAAGCGGAGCATCACGAAGTGGCAACCGCGGGTCAGGCCGAGATTGACATGAAATTCTCGCCTCTGGTAGAAATGTCTGACCAGCTCATGTGGTTCAAATACATTGTCAAGAATGTCGCTCGCAATAATGGCAAGACAGCTACCTTCATGCCCAAGCCCATCTTCGAGGATAACGGCTCCGGTATGCACACCCACGTTAGCCTCTGGAAAGATGGAAAACCCCTGTTCGCAGGTGATCGTTACGGCGGGCTCAGTGAGATGGCGATGCACTTCATGGGCGGTATCCTCAAGCACGCTCCTTCTCTATGTGCTCTGACGAACCCCACGACTAACTCGTACCGCAGGCTGGTTCCCGGTTACGAGGCCCCCATCAATCTTGTCTATTCATCGAGGAACAGGAGCGCAGCCATCAGGATCCCTCTATACTCAGCGAGCCCCAAGGCCAAGAGGCTGGAGTTCAGGACACCGGATCCCACATGCAACAGCTACCTGGCGTTCTCAGCCATCCTGATGGCAGGCCTGGATGGTGTGGAGAACCGTATAGATCCGGGTGAGCCCCTGGATAAGAACATCTACGGACTCCCGCCCGAAGAGCTGGCAAACATACCCTCAGTCCCCGGATCACTGGAAGAAGCACTGGACAACCTGGAGGCGGATCACGAATTCCTGCTCAAAGGTGATGTCTTCACTCCTGACCTCATCCAGATGTGGCTTGATTATAAAAGGGAGAACGAGGTGCAAGCGATCAGGCTGAGGCCACACCCCTATGAGTTCGCTCTCTACTACGACATCTGATCTTTCGAAAAAAGCCCCGTATATACGGGGCTTTTTTTTCGGAAAGTTAAAAGTTAAAAGTTGCAAGTTGAAAGCTATAGAGGCTGGTATTGGAGCATTGGAGATGAACCGATTTTACTAACTGGTTTTAGTCAGCCCGTCCGGTAACGAAAAGACTTATGAATACCGTCACGCCGACGGTTATTGCCACGTCAGATAGATTGAATGCCGGCCAGTGGTAGGGACCTGCGTAGACATCGAGGAAATCCACGACCTGGCCTGTAACAGCCCTATCGTAAAGATTACCGAATGCACCTGCGCCCAAACTCACCAATGACAGGCGAAGTACTGCAGATTGACCGCTTCGAGCCTGCTTATACAGGTAGCCTAATAAAATAATAGCAAATACGGAGGCTCCGATGAAGAAGAGCCTCCTGGCCGGGCTGTCCCATCCTGACAGCAGCCCGAAGGCTCCTCCGGGGTTTCGAACATAGGTCAGATTGAAGAAGGAAGGAATAATCGGGACAGTCTGGTACAGATCCAGATACTGTGGGATTATGATCTTTGTGACTCTGTCGGCGGTAAGGATCAGCAGGAAGAGAGAAAGATCGAGCATCAATCCTCTCCCAGAGCACTGTAGCACCGCTCACAGATCCCAGGATGGTTGCTGATGGTGCCCACTTCAGGAGTGTACTTCCAGCAGCGTTCACATTTGCTACCTGGAGCAGGGATAACGGCAACTGCAATACCGGGTACCCGCTCGTCGGTGGTCGCGTCGGCCGGCGAATCTTTTTCGGGGAGTATCTCCACATGGGAACAGATAAAATGATCCGCCAGCTCACTCCCGAACCCCCTCAGGAAGGAGACCATCTTTTCATCGGAAGTGTAGATCTCGATACCGGCTTCGAGGGAATTCCCGATCTTCTTTTCCTGTCGTTCCCTCTCCAGGGCCCTGGTAACCAGTTCCCGTACGGCAAGGAGAGAGCTGTAGCGGTCCTCGATCCCGGTGTCTTCCCACTCCTGAACAGGAGAGGGGAACTCAGTGAGAAATACACTCTCCGGCCTTTTTCCAGGTAAATGTTCTGAGACTTCTTCCGCAGTAAAAGACAGTATAGGCGCCATAAGCCTGATGATCGCCTCGGCCAGATGATAGAAGACAGTCTGGGCGGACCTCCTGATCTTTGAGTTCTCAGGGGAAGCGTACATCCTGTCCTTGAGAACATCGAGGTAGAAATTCGAAAGGTCGACAACACAGAAGTTGTGGAGTGTATGAAAGACGATGTGGTACTGGTAATTCTCGTAAGCCGTAAGGATCTTTTGGGTGATCCTTGAAAGCCTCAGCAGCGCCCATCTGTCAATCTCCTCCATCTCCGCTGTCGGAACGGAGTCCTTTTCCGGGTCGAAACCCCAGAGATTTCCCGTGAGGTAACGGCAGGTATTTCTTATCCGCCTGTAAGCTTCCGACATCCGCTGCAGGATCTCGCTGGATATCCGGATATCCTCGCGGTAATCTTCCGCGGCTACCCAGAGCCTTATGACCTCGGCGCCGTAGCGGTCGATGATCTCCTGGGGAGAGATCACGTTTCCCAGGGATTTGGACATCTTTCTCCCGTCACCGTCCACCACGTATCCGTGGGTCAATACCTCCCTGTAGGGGGCAAGATCCCTGGTCCCCACTGATGCTAAAAGGGAGCTGTGAAACCATCCCCTGTGCTGATCGGAACCTTCAAGATACATATCACAGGGCCAGGGCAGATCCGGCCTGTCTTCCAGCACCGCCGCGTGGCTTACACCTGAGTCAAACCACACGTCCAGAATATTCCTGTCCTTGGAAAATGAAGCGCCATCGCAGGAAGGGCAGGTAGTTCCGTCCGGCAGCAGCTCCCCGGCCTCCGCCGAAAACCAGATGTCCGCGCCATGCTCCATCATGAGGTCTGCCACATGATCGCAGATTTTTTTATCCATCAGGATGTGATCGCAATCATCGCAATAGAAGATAGTGATCGGTGACCCCCAGGCACGTTGACGTGATATACACCAGTCGGGCCTGTTTTCGATCATCTGGTAGATACGCTGCTCACCCCAGCCGGGTATCCACTGGACCCCGCGGATAGCTTCAAGGGATTTTTTTCTCAGGTCGTTGTGCTTCATGGAGATGAACCACTGCTCAGTGGCCCTGAAAATGATCGGGGTCTTGCACCTCCAGCAGTGAGGATAGGAATGTTCGACAGTGGATTCAGCCAGAAGTGCCCCGGATTCTGCCAGTTTGCTGTTCACGTCGGCGTTGGCCTTGAAAACGGGCATACCGGAAAAGTATTCAACATCTTGGGTGAATTTCCCCTCATCGTCCACCGGGGCATAGATATCAAGACCGTATTTGAGGCCGGTCACGTAATCGTCCTGCCCGTGACCGGGGGCGGTATGTACGCAGCCGGTCCCGGCCTCAAGAGTTACGTAGTCAGCGAGTACGATCACGGATTCCCGGTCGTAAAAGGGATGCCTCATCCTGAGTCCCTCAAGGACTCTGCCGGGGAACCTGGCGATAATTTTCAACTCCTTCAGGTCCATTGCCGAGACAAGAGCAGAAGCAAGATCTTCAGCAACTATAAGAGCCTCACCGTTCAGGGAAATGGCTACATAACTGAATTCGGGATGCAGGGCGACAGCCAGGTTGGCAGGGATCGTCCAGGGAGTTGTTGTCCATATCACCACAGCTGACCGAATTTGTGAAAGTTCAGGGACAGCCTGGGCGGGATCGTCGATGAAGGGGAAACGGACATAGATGGATGGAGATGTGTGATCGTGATACTCAACCTCGGCTTCAGCAAGTGCTGTTCTGCATGAGGCGCACCAGTAAACTGGTTTTTTCTGTCTGTAAACGGAACCTGCCTCAATGAAGGATCCAAGTTCTCTGGTTATCCTGGCCTCGTAGGGATATGCCATGGTCAGGTACGGATCATCCCATTTACCGAAGACGCCCAGTCGTTTGAACTCCTCCCGCTGGATATCGATGTACTTGTCCGCGTATTCGCGGCATGCCTGTCTGATCTTAAGAGGGGAAAGGCCCTTTTCGCGGGCTTTAAGTTCCGAATCCACCTTGTGCTCAATGGGAAGGCCGTGACAATCCCACCCCGGTACATAGTGAGAGTAATAACCGCTCATCCACTTTGATTTCACGACGAAGTCCTTCAGGATCTTGTTGAGCGCGGTTCCCATATGTATATTACCGTTGGCATAAGGGGGGCCGTCGTGGAGTGTGTAGATCTCCCTTCCCTTTCTGGATTCCAGGATCTTTCTGTATAGATCCCCCGAATCCCATTTCCGAATTCTCTCCGGTTCCTTGACCGGCAGATTGCCCCTCATGGGGAAATCGGTCTTCGGAAGATTCAGAGTGTCCTTGTAATTTTTCATGTTGTCTGATGCCATGCCATACCCCTGATCTGTTCGGTAAGTCCTGCGGCTTGTTATAATAAAAAAACTCCCGATCCCATGGGGACGGGAGTTTAAAGCCCGCGGTACCACCCCGGTTGCCCGAATCCTGTAAGCGGCCGGACCCCTCTGGCACTGTAACGGGCGCACCCGGTTACGCCTCATCCCTGTTCGACGTAACGGCTCCGGGGTGATCTTCCCTGGCCGGTGCAGGTACCGGGCTCTCACCGTCCCCGGATCGCTGACACGCCTGCCGGCAGGTACTGTCCCCTTCACTGCCATTGGTTTAGCCAGAAAGAATAGGCGGTGTTCGGGTTTATGTCAAGGCGTCGTGTGGCAACTTTAAACACATTCCCTTATCCAATAAATACCATAATTAGTCCCTGGACGACTCCAATTACAGTACCAGTTACAGCCCCGACAATTTCGATATGCGTGAATTCCTTGCTGGCAAGGTCCATCACAAGATTCTCCAAAGCTTCCAGCTCGAACTGTTCCACCCGCTGCGCCACCAGCTGCTTGATGTCAACCGAGTTCTTCAGCTTCTGGATGAATACGTCGCGATAACGGGCAATGAGCCTGCTCACTTCCTTCGTCAGAGTCTCCAGGATCTGGGGCAGCACTACGGATTCCCATGCCTGGGCCACCCCCGGGATTTTACCTATGATGCTCCCCGGTCCCTTGACGTTGAGAATGTCGTTCAGCGTATCCCTAACCTCTTCCTCCCAGTCCACATCGTTCATTGCCTGCCCGATATCCTCTGATGAGATAAGCTTGTCGTGAACTGTTTCGGCTACGCGAAGGGCCAGTTCAGTGTGTCTTCTGGGGATCACGCCCTGTAACGTTACACCTAAGATTTTTACTGGTCTGCGGGGGCGAAAAAGCATTTTAATAGCGATCCTGTTGGTGATCCAACCCACCATGGCACCAACAGCCGGGAATATCATGAAATATATGAAATCGGGCATCATGTCTCCTGTTTCGCGGTTTTTGATCGACGGTTCAGGCGATTTTTCATGATTTTAATATAGCACCTTCCGACAAACCATTTCCAGGAGTCTGCATGGGGTTCTCCGACAAGGATCATTGGCGATTCTGGGGAGTTTTCGCAATCGCATATTCGTGGTATTGTTCATAGCTCAGGGCTTATTTTATTCCGTGTTGTAAAGGCAGAGAGGAAGGTATCATTTGGCGAAAACCCGTAAAAAGGGAAAGAAATTCGAGGAAAAACTGGTTGAGCTTGA
>JBGMRC010000058.1:0-3712 GCA_048061075.1 bacterium
TCCACCGGACTTTCGATGCCGCCGCTCTCCTGTATCCAGTTCACTGTGGGAAGGTCAACAGCAGCCCGGTCGGGAGTGATCATTTCCTCGGCTCTAAAACCCAGATCCGAGGCCATCTCCTCGATTATACTCACGTCTATATTACGCTCCCTCATGAGGAACCCCTGAAACAGAGCATTATCACAGAGGATATTGATCTTCCTCGGGAAGCCTGTGGAGTATTTATATATATGTTTCATGGCCTCTTCCGAGAAAACCGGATCTCGAAGTCCCGCTACAGCCAGACGATGAACAATATACGCGCTCGTTGCTTCCTCTGTCAGGGTTGAAAGCCGTATCTTCATGGACACTCTCTGCAGAAGCGGAGGATCCAGATTGAAATTCTCCTCTATTTCCGGAAGACCGAAAAAGATGAATGTAATGAGTTTGTGGGCTGTAACTTCCAGGTTCAGAAGACCCCTGAATTCTTCCATCAGCTCTCTGGAGTTGAGCATCTGGGCTTCGTCTATGAGGACGACCGCCTTCTTTCCTGTCTCGTGGAGGTGGAGCAGCCGCCTGTAGAGCTGACCAATAACCTGGATCCTCTCCTTGGCAGGGCGCTCGACACCCAGCTGTGTGGCTATTTTCTGCAGCAGCCATTCAGGGGATATCTCCGAATGGAGAATGATAAGGAGCGCTGATTCATATGCCTCAACGGGCAGATTATCCAGCATTTTCCGGGCAAGGGTTGTCTTGCCCGTCCCAATATCGCCTACAACAACCGCCAGGCCCTTCATGGTCTCGGCAACGTACATCATCCTGGTCAGTGCTTTTGCATGCTGGGCACTGTTATAGTAGAAGCGCTCGTTTGGAGCGTTGCCGAAAGGCTCGGTTTTCAGACCATAAAAATCAAGATAACTCAAATTTCACCTCGCTAGATATAGGAGATCCTGTCCTTCTTCCCTTTTTTGGTGGATTTACCCACCTCATCGCGTATGCCCTCTTCTTCCCTCGCCATATCTTCGACCTCTTTAATGAGGTCGTCAAGCATTCCATCCAGGGCAGCGGATCCAGCATCGGGCGCCGCGGCCGGTTTTATCTCATCACTGCTCATTAGCTCTCTTACTCTCTCAACGTCGCCGTTAATATTCTCAAAGGACGGATCAAGGCCTTTGACCTCTTCATATGATTCAAGAGCGAGGTCGAGATCTTTCTGCCTTTCCCTGACCTGACCCAACTGGTAGTGCAAACCAGAGAGGTTCTTCTCACCCGCCGAATCCAGCGCTGTTTGCAGAGCATCCACCGCTGAATCGTAATCCTGCTTTTCAACGAAGCACATCGCGGTCAAGCTCAGGCTGTCCAGCAAATGGTTGGTGTCCCGGGAGGCCAGCTCGAACTCCCTTATCGCGTCATCGTAAAGGCCCATTTCCTTGTAGGCGATCCCGAGATTATAGTGTGTTTCGTATTCGCCTTCACCAAGTGTTTCGGCGATACCCTTCTTGAACTGGTCGAAGATCTCCTCAAAGGTAACCGGTCCTTCACTTGCGGGAGCGGGTTCTGTATCATCTCCCAGTTCATCCGCAAGCTCTATCCGTAATTCCTCTGCAAGATCAAGAAAATCATCGACATCCGGCACTGAGTCCTCAACGGTCAGCTTGCTTTTAACCCCGGTGAAGGGGCCGTCATCCTCGAGGATCTTAGCACCCGCGGGCGGTTCCGGAGGCGATGGAGGAGCTTTTGTTTCAGGGGCGGCTGGGATATCCCCGCGGAGATTATTAATCCCGTTACTGGCCGCTTTATGACCAGGGGATTTTTCCACGATCTCGCTATAGATTCTCAGAGCCTCATCCTCCAGACCCTGGGAGAGGTAAAACTCCGCCTCCTCAAGCTCCTCGGCAAAAGGATCGGCGCTTTCAGGCTGTTTTTCCACCTCAGCTTCTACCGGAGCCTGGAGGTCGGCGGTCACTATAGTGTCCGGGAAGTGGGACGCAAGCTCTTCAATAGCGTTATCATCGGGCGCAATACCCTTAAGCCTGACAAAGGCCGTTTGGGCCCTGTCGGATTCACCCTCTTCCAACAGGACATTTACCAGGGTTATACCTGTCTCTATGGATTCTTCAGGTGACGCTTCGCAGAGCGCATCGAACATTGCTTCAAGGACTCCGGCGTGCTCTGGATAGTCGGCAATTAACGGATCAAGGATCTGAACGGCTTTATCGTTCATCCCGTAACGCTTGTATACGTTCGCCTCCACCAGGAGATCATCTATGGACACCTCCTTTTCAGCGACTTGTGTTTCGGCAACAGCCTCTTGTGTTTCCAGGGATATTTCCTCTGCCTCGGCCTCTACGCTCTCTACCTCATCCGACTCGATCAGGGGCGTTATGTCCATATCTCCCAGTTCAGGTAGAGCTGCCAGATCCTCCATGGCTTCTTCGGCTTCTGGTTCCTCCTCCTCTGTATAATCAGCCTCGACAGTTTCAAAGACGATCTCAGGCATTTCATCATCATCGATCTCAGCCCCCTCGGGAGCGGGAAGAATATCCAGCTCCTCACCGATCGCCTCTACATCCATGATCTCCATGGCTTCTGAAAGTTCACCATCCGGGAGATCTTCTGTCTCCAGTTCCTCACCGAAGGAGGCCAGTTCCTGGAACTCCTGTTCATCATCTGCCGCTAAGGGTTCAGCCAGATCCTGATCCATCACGCCCTTAATGTCATCGCGGGCCAGGAACGCTTCGGCCTCTTCATTTCCGGGATCCAGCTCCAGAAGCTGAGTGAAAGCTTCCGCAGCGCCTGCCAGATCGCCCTTCTCCGCCAGAGTATTTCCCAGCGTCAGCGTGAGCTCGACCTGGCTGTCCCTGTCCCGACGAGCGTCTGAAACAGAGATCAACCCCTTGAGCGCTCTCTCATCGGCAGGCACGGCTTTCTTTATCTGACGATAGAAAGCCTCGGCCTCACCAAGTTCCCCGCTTCTCAGATGATTCTGCGCGACGAACAGATATTCACGCAGGACGCCCTCCAGCTCTCCGGTTTCCAGGAAAAGCTCCAGGGAGCGGCCTGTCATCTGCTCTCCGCCCTCCGGATCATCCAGCCTGAAGAGGATGCGCCCCAGAAGCAGAACCATCCTGGGATCATCCGGCTCCATCTTCAGGATCGCTACTATCTCTTCCTTTGCCTCCTCGAAGTGGCCGCTTTCAAGATAATGGGCACATAGCTCCTTGCGGACAGCTATATTTTCAGGGTTCATGGCTATGATCTTTTCAAACAGCGCTGAAGCCCTGTCATGAAACCCTCTTTTACTGAGAGTCGATGCCGCCTGCGCGAAGGCCTCTGCCGCATCCTGCTTCTTCCCCATCTTGGCCATTGTTTCGCCAAGGCGCACCTGGAAACCCAGGTTCTCAGGGTCAAGTTCCGTCATCAGCTTGAGCACCTCTACCTGTTTATCCTCGTCCCCTTTTTCCTCATAGTGCTCAAACATATGCTGCAGCTGCGAGATCGCCTCGCTCTCGAGTCCCTGATGCTTGTACAGTTCGGCCAGTTTCTGGTAGGCATCCAGGTATTCCGGATTCAAACGGAGAATGGTTTTGTAGACGGCAATTGCTTTGGGCGTAAAATCATCACGGATATAAACAGAGGCCACCTTCTTGTACTGTTCGATGGCGGTCTTCTTCTTTCCTGCCCTCGCCAGCAGATCAGCATACCGCAGCCCCAGCCTGTGATCCTTGGGATC
>JBGMRC010000058.1:3812-7471 GCA_048061075.1 bacterium
TCCTCTAAAAAGTTCGTGCTGTATTCACCCTTTTTAAACTTCATTGTGGCAAGGATCCTCTGGTGGAGTGGTATTGTCGTTTTGACACCGTCTATGACGAACTCCTCCAGTGCGCGTGTCATACGGGCAAGGGCTTCCTCCCTGTCCTGACCATGGGCGATAAGCTTGGCCACCATGGAGTCGTAAAACGGCGGTATGAAATACGATTCGTAGGCGGCCGAATCTACTCTGATACCCGGGCCTCCTGGCGTATAGTAGAATGTAATTGTTCCGGGGGAGGGTCTGAAATTCTCCGGATCCTCAGCATTGATCCTGCACTCAATGGCATGTCCGATCAGTTCAACGTCTTTTTGCTCAATACCCAGGGACTGACCAGCACTGATCCTGATCTGTTCCTTGACCAGGTCGATCCCCGTTACCATCTCCGTAACCGGATGCTCAACCTGGATCCTGGTGTTCATCTCCATGAAGTAATAATTCATGTCCTCATCCAGAAGGAACTCAACGGTCCCGGCGTTCACGTAACCCGCCTTTTTGGCCAGGGCTACTGCGGCCTCTCCCATCGTCTTCCTGAGATCCTCATCCAGCGCCGGCGAGGGAGCCTCCTCTATCAATTTCTGATAGCGCCTCTGGATACTGCACTCCCTTTCACCCAGATGAATGACTGAACCGTGGTTGTCGGCAAGTATTTGAAACTCCACGTGTCTCGGATTTGTGATGAATCTCTCCAGATAGACCTCGGGGCTGTTAAAGCCGGCCATAGCCTCGGATTGGGCCATAGAAAAAGCAGTCCTGAACGATGCCTCTGAGTGAACAACCCTTATCCCCCTGCCGCCGCCGCCGGCTGCCGCTTTTATCATGACAGGAAAGCCCAGATCCTTAGCAACCTTAAGGGCGACATCCGGGTCCGAAAGACCCTCTCCCCCCCCTTCCGGTATTGGCAAGCCCGCGCGGACCGCCAGTTCGCGTGCCTTGATCTTGTTTCCCATCAGTTTTATGTGAGCGGAATTCGGGCCTATGAAGGTTATCCCGCTGGCTTCACAGACTTCAGCGAACTCCGGATCTTCTGCCAGAAAACCGTAACCTGGATGGATGGCCTCGGCGTCGGATACTTCCGCGGCGCTGATGATCGCGGGGATGCTCAGGTAGCTCTGCTGGCTGGCGGACGGACCGATACAGATGCTCTCATCCGCAAACCTGGCGTGAAGGGCCTCCCTGTCCGCATCCGAATATACAGCTACGGTCTTTATGCCCAGCTCGCGGCACGCCCGTATAACACGAAGGGCTATCTCACCTCTGTTCGCCACCAGTATTTTCGAGAAGAGACGTGACATATCAGGCCAGATCTATTATGAAGAGGGGCTCGCCGTATTCAACGGGTTGGGCGTTTTCAACCAGAATTGCCGAGATCTTTCCGTTTACCTCACATTCGATCTCATTCATGATCTTCATGGCCTCAATGATACAAAGCACAGTGCCCTTGCTGGCAGCGCCCCCAACATCCACGTAGGGTGGCGACTCAGGGGCTGGAGCCCTGTAAAAAGTTCCGACTATGGGCGAAGTAACAAGAAACTGGTTCTCACCAACTGTAAGCTGGCTTTCACTGGGCACAGGCTCGCCGGGAACTGGCGCGACTGGTACAGGAGCCGGTTCGGATATCGGTGCGGCCTTCACCGCCGCGTACTTTTCTGGCACATCCGGGTGACCCATCCTGATCCTGACCTTGTCATCTCCCTTTTTCAGCGTAAAATCCTGTATCTTGTACCTCTTGATAAGCTTCAGAAGCTCTCTTATCTCCTTTAACTCCATAATATTCTCCTGTGATAGTGTGCTATCTTGCGCGTTCTATATATTCGCCCGTTCTCGTGTCGATCTTCACCACGTCCCCCTCTTCCACGAAGAGAGGTACCTGAATGACTGCGCCTGTCTCAAGCTCGGCAGGCTTGGTCGCGCCGGAGGCCGTGTCTCCCTTTAGGCCGGGTTCGGATTTGACGATCCTGAGAGAGACAAAAATTGGCAGCTCCACACCTATCGACTTGCCGTTATACAGCTGAACCGTAACAGATATCTGTTCCTGGAGGAATCCCACCGCGTCACCCAGTTCATCAGAGGAAATAGATATCTGGTCATAAGTATCCAGATCCATGAAATGGTAATCGCCGTCATCACCATAGAGAAACTGCATCTCTTTTTCCTCAAAATCCGGTTTTTTCACCTTTTCGCCTGATCGGAATGTGTGATCCAGTACACTCCCCGTTATCAGACTTTTGAGCTTTGTTCTGACAAACGCCCCTCCCTTTCCGGGTTTGACGTGCTGAAATTCAGAAATTATGTATGGCTCACCATCGAGTTCGATCTTCATTCCCCTTCTGAACTGGTTTGTCGGTATCAACTTCCGCTTTCCTCCCTTTTTCTATTGTATATCCCGGTGCCTGGAAACGCCCTGAAGGGCCAGTGTATAGCCTACCGTACCAAATCCGGTCACAATACCTGAAGCACCATCGGAGATGAGCGAGCGCTGTCTGAATTCCTCCCTGGCGAAAATGTTCGATATGTGGACCTCGTAATAAGGCAGTCCGACAGCCAGCAGAGCGTCACGGATGGCCACACTTGTATGGGTATAGGCAGCCGGGTTGATTATGATGGCTTCATATTCCTCAACAGGGGCGCCCTGGATCGCGTCGACTATCTCTCCTTCATGGTTCGACTGGAAAGAGAAAACCTCCACACCCAGCTGTTTGCCAACTTTGGCAAGCTCAGAGTTTATCTCCTCCAGGGTCGACCCCCCATAGATCTCCTCCTCCCTTTTCCCGAGAAGATTAAGGTTGGGCCCCTGGATGACAAGAACTTTCATTAATCGAACTCTCCCACAAGACGAGGAATGGCCAGTCTCATCAGGTAACGTGCTTTTCCGCAATTTCCATCCGGATCCAGAGCGAGAGCGATAAAATACTCAGGGTTTATCAGCCTGAGTATAAAGACACTGCTGGTCGTGTGGATTATCACTTCCTGTACCTCACCGGCATTCAAAGATTTAGACGCGTTCTGGATGCTCTTGATAGCATTGGCATACTCAATACCTACCGTCTGGATATTGCAGTCCGGATCTACGATTTGCTCACCGATGGAGATGCCGTCCATCCCCATTATCACCGAACCCTGAATCCCGGTTGCAGCTGCACAGATCTCCTGTAAAACGTCCTGAAAAATCATTTACGTCGCATCCTTTCCACGTTTTTGAGCCAGACCTCCAGGGTCTCCACCAGATCCTCCCGAGGAACTTTACTCTCCCGGGTTTCTCCCCTCTGACCGGTTAAAATCCCTTCGACGGTGGGAGTCGGCTCTGTCCCTTTATCATCAAGCCCATTGAGCTTCGAGGCAACTTCCTCAGCAGCCGGGTCGCTGTCAAGCAACTGCCTGTATATCCGGGCGGCCTTTTCAGGCTCACCCTGGTCCACATAAAGATCAGCAAGGGTTTCGGTAGCGATCTCCGGTTCCTCAACGGGGAGAAGTCCTTCGGGTACCTCTTCCGGAACCGGGAAGGGCACGAAATCAACCGGTTCTTCCGGTTTCTCCGGCAGCGGGACCATTTCCGTTTCCTCATCCGGCTCGCCGGAAAGTGGTACACCTACCTGTAATTCCCCTGTCCCTGAAGACAC
>JBGMRC010000059.1:0-7385 GCA_048061075.1 bacterium
GCTGAGAAGGTCGGCCTTACCCTGCATAACATCAAGGGCAAACCCTACAAGTGGTACAAGTGCACGATTGTTGGGCCAACGGAGCCTCTGGGACACATGCTGGATTTTTCCAGAGAGAATGTGGAGAGGATTAAGGAGTTGGGGTGGGAGAGGGCTAAGGAAGTATTGGGATAAAGACGAGTTCCAGGCTCTTCCTCTCCCCTGGTGGGAGAGGATTGAGGAGAGGGGGATATATTACCACCCTCCCCTTTTGTCCCCTCCCATCAGCCACCTTCGCGTAAAGCTTCGGCGCCCAAGAGGGAGGGGAGTAAACAACCATATTCCTATTTGCGGCCCCCTGCGATCAGGGCTGAATAGCCCACCCTGCGGCCCTCTGCGTTAGAGCTCTTATCTTTTCAGATAAAACCCAACCCAACGCCTGCTCTTATCCCCTCCATCCCCTCCATCCCTGTTAGAATCAATCGCCTGCCATTCTTTGGCCTTTGGTCTGTCCACAGCCCAGAGCCTAACGCCCATTGCCTATAACTAAATTTCTAATGCTCCGGTTTTAACCTAATACCCCATATTGAACTGCGCCATGGGAACCTTTTTGTATCCCTTCGGGACGCTGAAAGTGGAGGCGGGAAGGTTTTTTTCCACCAGCTTCACCACGGGAGGAGATGACCCGCCCATCTCGTCCTCGTCCACGACCTCTTCCTTCATGAGCCAGCCGCTCTTCATCAGTTTGAAGTAAGCCGGAGAGGTGTCCACCGTATCCCCGCTCATCCCAATGTCATCGCACCGAGTCATCTTCTTTATACCGTCCATCGTCCGGTCAAAGAATGATCTGTTATATTTTTTAAATCGGGAATCCTCGGCCATCCAGACAGTCCTGTCCGGCTGGCCATTGTTCATCACCTGGTATTTCGTGGTCGCGAACCCGGCGATGGTCTCGCCCTTGCCTATCCGTTTGATACTGACATTGGGCTTGGGTTTGGACTCGTTCATCTGTTTTACCAACGCCATCATATCTGGACCGGCGCCTGCGTAAATCTTTTTTAATAACTCGCAGAACTCCTCGAATTTGAATGTGGTGTAGGTGCGCGAGTTGTGGTCCAGCATGGTTACGGTGCCCTTTGCGAAGTTCATGATCGTTTCGGGCCCTCCTTCCTGAGAAGACGGAACCTGTTTCAGGATGCCATTTCCATAATAGGATACATCTTCCTGAGTCGTTACGACCCAGCCGGCCCGGGCGGGAAGGACAGTCAGCGCCAGGAAGATCAGGGCTATCAGGCTGGTTTTCATCACTTTCATTTTAGTCTCCTCTCGTAAAACATTAAGGGTTAGGGGTCGGGACCCTGAAACGGTCGCCTTTAACCCTGATCAGGGTTAAAGGATCATTTCGCCATTTCGTATCGTAGCTTCTTCCGGTTACCTGATTACACGTCCCGTCAACAGTTCCCTCAAAAAAGGACGCCCAGGGCGCGGCCAACGGCAATGCCTTCGATCTGAACCAACGAAGTTTGTTGCCTGAAAGGGAGGCTATTGATAAAGAATCTTTTAGAGCAGGTAGATCGTACTGGGGTACTTTGCTGCCTCCACGACTGACAGGGACACGGGTGACAACGTACATGTCCTTTTGCATGGGGTGTTCAGCGAAGTTCCAGTAGGTGTTCGCAGTCTGTTTCCACTCTCCGTCCATCCGGCATAATGGAGGTTCAGCTCCTCGACGAGTAACAGTTCCGGGTCGTGTTCGGGGGTTCCTCGGGGTGATAACCGGCTGGGCCGGGCCCCTGCCTGCAGGCACACTGGGCCGTGTGCGCGGGTCACGGGGGGTGACTGCCGGCTGGGTCGAGCCGCTGCCTGCAGACGCCCTGGGCCCCGTACGAGGGTCTCTGGGTGTGTAGTTTCTGCCGCTGAAGTCTGCTCCTGCGGTCCAGTTGGGAGTAGTGCCTGTGGCTCCGCCAGATGGAAGTATGTCGTCCTGACCCCGGGAAGGCGGGGTCCCGCCGGAGGCCGCTGAACCAGCACACTGAATATTGGCCGTTAAAGGTATAATTTTATCGGGAATAGCAAGAGGCTCACCTGTAAAGACAGAACCCGTGGAAATAAGATGAGAAATAACTATATCTCTATTCAAGACAACCGATTTCCCGGGTATGAATTCTGGTGGTAGCAGAAGGTCCGGCCTGCCGGGAATGGAACTTGCTGGTTCAAAACAAACCGCGCTGATATCCTCATTTCGAAACGGCTGTCCCGAAATTGCCACGTTAGTGTAGTTGCAAAGAGGAGGGTCCAGTTCTCTTCTGCCCACCATGTAAAATTCTGAGGAAGGTTCGCTAAATGGGTTATGCGAAAGACCTGGGTAACCCAGCATATAATAGGCATCGATAAATTTTATCTTTCGGCATCGTTTCAGTACACCGGTTACCTCCTCCACACGGGACACCTGGAATGTAATGTTATTGATGTCTCCCGTGATGCCCCCATTGCGGTTTACCTCAAAATTAAATGTGGTGGCTGAGGCGTTCACCGTCTCCACACTGGGCGCTTTCTTAGCCGCAGCAGTACCTGAAAGACCTGCCAACAGTATGATTGCTCCGGCTGCGGCCGTCAGCAGCCGGATTCTACCTCTGGCACGTCTGTTCTGGTTCTCCAGGTCCAAAAGTTTCATGGCTTCCTCCCTCATCCCCTCTAAATGTTTGCGCAAATGACTATCTCCTGGGCCTTTTCATGCCTCCCGGGAAACCACCCGGCATTCCTCCGGGCATCCCGGCGGGCATTGCGAACTTCTTATAGCCCCGGGGCAGTTCGAAAAGCGCGGGGTCCTGCTTGCCCACCTTCAGGTCGGAGATCTCGGTTTGCACCCTCATCGAGCGTCCATCGCCCGATGTTTTCATGTCGTTCTTGATCAGGATTCCCTCTGCGGTGAGCCAGGAAAAGCCCTCGAGCCTGTTTCCCTGTTGATCCTGTGCAACCATCCTGTACTTGGTGGCAGAGATGCCGTTTACAGTCTCCTTGCCCAGCTTTTTCCTCTCGAGGTATTTAAGGTCGGCGCTCCCGCCCGGAGCAGCCGTTATGGGCTTTTCCATGTACATGCGCTGTTGGGGCATGAGAAGCCACATGACATCCTTGTCGAAACGGAGGATCTGAGTTGCTTCTTTCATCTCCATGCGCTTCATACCGGGAGCGACAAAAACCCTTGCCTCAATATTACCCTGTGGGGTGCTCATGCGCTCCACGGCGCTGTACTGGGCTGTGGACTCACCGGCTCGAATAGAAGGTGCGGCGATCATTGCAAACAAGCCGAGAAACAGCAGAATCAAAAAAATCCTTTTCATCTTTTCCTCCATGCGAAAAATCTGCAGTTTATCTTCCGATTGTCCCATCGGCGAACTGATTCATGCCGTAACGGACCCCTTCGAGGGGGCTGAACCAAGTCCACTCCCCAATCACCGGGTATTTAATAAAGTTTTCCATAGGGTCTGGAGTTTTCATGACAGGAGCCCAGGAAGTTCCTTCCAGGACCAGGAAAGAAGACAGGACTCCTAGCATCGCAAAAAGAGCGAATTTTTTTATCGTCATTGGATAACCCTCCTGCTGTTTGACACGACCGGGACTAATGGTCCTACACTTTCACCCCGCAGCCGGCTTTCAGAGATGCCGTACTTGCCCGTGAGGACCTGGCCCTTGCGCGGAGGATGGAAAGGTCCCTGTGGAGGCCTGCCCGGGCCAGTGAGGGTGGCAAGGAACAGACCTTCTCCGCCGAAGAGGGCATTCTTGCAGCCGCTCATCATCTTGATGTCATTATTCACCGACGGTGCGACGGCCACGAGACAGCCGGCGTCCACCGTCCCAAAGGTATTGTTATTGTTCCAGCATTTCCACCGCTGCGTATAAATAGTAATGACCGGAAAGAGACCAGCCCACCGCCAAAGGAAGCGTAGAACAAAAGTCCGAATACGACACATAATACATCTCACTCTGCCCAGGCTGCATGGCAATTTTATCGTTTAATATGAGCATTCCAGGATAAAACTGCATTTCACTGGCTTTCCTGCTGGGACACGTAATGTTAAACGGCCGCGTTTGGCCAATGTCACTTTTGGTGTACTCAACTGGATTCAAATGTAAGGGGTCATATTTTGATCCTGAAACAGACCTTCTCCTGCCTTGGTTACCGTCTGTAAATCTTGGGGGTTGGTTTAGAAATTTATCAGGAAATCGCTTTGCAAAAGGGAGCATGTATGTGTTGATCCAGTTTTCCCATTTGTCTAAAGCCGATCGTTTGTTAGTATTATCCCATTCCCATATGGTTGGCACTATTAAGACGGCCTCATTCCCCATTTCGACGTAATCGTCAAAGACTACCATAGGTAGGACTGGTCTCCCGTCGGGTATCTTTATTGTCAACCCCTCAGAATTTATGTCGGGGGGAAATTTGTCACCCCTTGTGAACCCGCCGTATTTGGATGCTGTTCCTGCTTTTATTCTCTCGCGGTGTTTTTTTATGCTCCCCATAGTGAGACTTTTTTTGATGCTTTCTTGTGTTACCGTACCATCTTTTCTAACCCTGAATATTCTCGTTTCAACAAACACCTCGTCACCCTTCCCATCTCCTGTCTCATGATTAGAGGGAGAAATCACCTCTAGTCCGTTGAATGTAACCTTGAATCTAATTTTATTGCTAACATTCGACGAACTCGAACCAACCCTGGTTGCCGTCGGGTTAACGGGGGTCATCCTTATAGACTTCTGGCTCCCAGTACCTCGCCACGTCGCGGGCCTTGATGGCGCCACCCTGGTCTTTGGCTGGTATGAGCGCTGCTGCTGCTCGGGAGTTGAAACGGTGGGGCTGGAAATGGTTCCTGGGGCAGTCCATGTGCCCGGTTGCGGTGGCTGCACCGTCTGGGCGGGAACAGGTGCCGGTTCAGAAACTAGGGGCTGTCCGGGCTGCTGCACCTGTGGTTGGTTGGTGGTTGTAGTTGCGCCGCCCCAACCGGGCAGATTGCCGGCCGATGCCCACTGGCTGCCCAGCAAAACACCGGCGGAGACGATAATAGCAACAGTAGGTTTAGATATGAAAGCGTTCATTTTTCTCCTCCTCTTGTGCCCTTGTGTAACCGTTGACACCTTCGCCCGGCTGCCTCTCTTTATTTGGGTATCCGGACTGTTATCTCCGCATCGTTTTTTTCGGGAGTTTCATCCTTAGTCCTGGCGAAGATGTAAGGCTTTGAGTTAAGATCCTTTGAATCCATGCCCTTGGGCCCTTTGTAGATTACCCTGGAGCCGCTTACAGTCATTTCTGACCAGCCGGAGAGCTTTTTCTTGTACCAGTCCATGATCTTTTCCGGCGAATCCGTTGTTCCGAACCACATGACTAATGTTGCGTCGATGTTGTCCCCGGTGACATATTTTGACCCAGGGTAAACAGGGACTGCGGCGTTTTTTAGGGCATTCTGCTGGGCAGCGGAAAGGTCCCCGGCAAGGGCTGCAGGCGGTGCTGCAAAGACCAGGAGCAGGAGTACAGCTATCACAACGCCAATTGATCTTTTCATGTGTTTCCTCCTAATCGTTTCAGGTGTTCTTACTTAATTCGGATCGATATCGCGGCACGAAACGCCCCGGCCTCTAATTCGTCCAGGCATGCGATCCATTCGTCCCAGTGGCTGACGGTCATGGCCTGGATCGTGTTTGACGTAAGTTCCTGGGCCTGAGACATGTACTGCTCCATTTCGGCAAAACGGCCCTGGCGGACAAGTTCCTCCAGCTTGGTCTGGAGTGACAGATGGTCCTGCTCTGCGTTCCTGACACCACTTCCCATCTTCTCCTTGCACGCTGCCAGTTTTTCCTCTGCGGAGAAGTGAGGGAACAAAGCTTCATCAGCCAGATATCCATATTTCGCCTTCACCGCCTCGAGGTCTTTCCGGGTGTAATTGGTTTTCACAACTCCAGCCCCTCCTAACGCGATCTCCTTCTCCAGTGGATCCACGATGTCATATTCTGTGATCCTTGATTCATTGCGCCAAACAACGACGGCATCGTACTCGAGGGAACTTCCCCTGGGACCGTTAAACGCTATCCTGTTGGCGCTATCTGACGATTTTTTTGGCATTTTCCCTTCATACCAGGCAACAACCTTGCCGAGGGGATCGCGGGTGTAGTAAATTTTATAGGTTAGGGTCTCTTCCCCTCTTTCCCCGTAAATGGTTCCAGTATTTTCCCCTCCGGAAACCACCTGCCCGGGATACACGGGAGCCGTGCCTGCGGCATGGGCTGCCGAATCGATTACAAAAGCAAATGCAAGGATGAAACAGAAAGTAAATCTGATGGTATTAAAGCGCTTCATTTGAGGAGTTCCTTTCTCCCACCCTACAGCAGGGAGGCTTGTACCCTTTTTCCTGTCGGCATGCACCCGGTGCGGGGCTGGTAATAAAATGGAGATAGGGGTTGTATTCACCCAGGTTCCTGTCCTTGAGCTCCTTGTTGACATTGAGCTAATTAATGCGATCATTTTCATGCCACTGTTTTCTCATAGACCGGGACAATCAGCGTACCTGGTTAGTTATTCTCCAGAAAGATTGGATATTGGAATGTGTCCGCCGCTGACTTGCCATCAAGGTGAATGGACAATAATTTGCCGTCCATATTGGATAGGTCTCTTACCCACACTTGACCTTTATTCTTATTTCCCCGGGGGCTTTCAAATTGCCATTCCTTGATCCGGTCACCTCCCGGCATGTAACTGCAAACTGTGACGGATGTCCTGGACTTGCCAGCCTTCTTTTTCAGTTTGATGGTAGCGTGCCCTTTATTAATGGGAACGGGAGTTATAAACATACGCCCTGTTGTGCCAAATATTCTTCCGTTATGAGTTTTGCCGATTGTCAGGTCTCTCGGCCCGATTGCCGCCCAGCTGGTTTTCTTGACAAGACGATTCCAACGCTTCTTGAGTTGAAAGTTATACGCATTCCATTTGCCGATCTTATCAATATATTTAATACATGCTTTCCATATGGCAGGTGGCTGAACAGCTGCGCAGCCCAACTCCTTGGCGATTCTCTGCGCTTCTGCCGTGATATCAACAGCAATTGCGTACCATGATCTACATGAACCGTCGTAGGTTGGCTCTTCGGCAACGGTCATGCTCTGATTAACAGGCGTTACGGTCTGCAGGACCGGTGTCATGGTTATAACAGGCTGCGATGACTGCTGCTGATCGGCCTGAGTCGCTGTTGGCTCGACCGGTGTGGCGGCAATGGGTGCCGGAGTTGGTACCGGTACTGCTGGTGTGCTTACGACAGGAGCTACCGGTTCCACATAAGGCTGGGGGACCGGTGCAGAGGCCGGTGGTGGTGTCCATCCGGCGCCGCTGGCGGGTTGGCTGCCGCCGCCCCACTGGGGAG
>JBGMRC010000060.1:0-7279 GCA_048061075.1 bacterium
AGTTGAAAGTTGGTTTAAAGTTGAATGTTAAATGTTCGATTAATTTCTATAAAACTTTTAACTTTCAACCTTCAACTTTCAACTGTTCACATAATATCCATCGGTGCGCTGATCGTACCCGCCACCGCGCTGGCCGCCGCGACTGCCGGGCCTGAGAGGTAGACCTCGCTGCCAGGATGTCCCATCCTCCCAACGAAGTTCCTGTTGGTGGTGGCTACAGCTTTTTCACCTTCGGCCAGGACTCCCATGTGCCCCCCGAGACAGGGGCCGCAGGTGGGCGGACTGATAACGGCACCCGCTTCCAGGAAGGTGGCAAAGAGCCCTGCTTCCATGGCCTGCCTGTAAATTGTCGGAGTCGCGGGGATGACGATCATTCTGACGCCTTTAGCGACCTTCTTTCCCTTTATCACGGTAGCCGCTGCTTCCAGGTCCTCAAAGCGACCATTGGTGCATGAGCCGATTACGACCTGGTCGATTGATATATCCTTTGCCTCACCTACCGGTTTTGAGTTCTCGGGAAGGTGCGGAAAGGCCACCTGGAGCTCGATCCGGCTTGTGTCGATATTGATGACTTCATCGTAAACGGCATCAGTATCTGAGGAAAAAACGGTGTACTCCCTTTCTGACCTTCCTTTTACGTACTCTTCGGTGATGGCGTCAGAAGCGATTATCCCGTTCTTCGCGCCAGCCTCAATAACCATGTTGCACATGGTAAGTCTGTCCGACATGCCCAGGGATTCGATAGCGCTACCTGTAAACTCCATTGAGCGGTAAAGAGCGCCGTCCACTCCTATCTGCCCGATGATGTAGAGGATAAGGTCCTTGCCTCCTACCCAGGGCTTTAGCTCACCGTCAAGGACAAACTTCATGCTTGTCGGCACCTTGAACCAGCTTCTGCCGCTGATCATTGCTCCTGCCAGGTCCGTACTGCCCACACCGGTGGAAAAGGCGCCAAGGCCGCCGTAAGTACAGGTATGGCTGTCAGCTCCCAGGACCAGATCCCCCGGAAGGACAATCCCCTGCTCCGGCAGGAGGGCGTGCTCGACACCCATCTCGCCAAGCTCGAAATAATGGGTGATGTCGTAATCATGGGCAAATTCCCTCAGAACCTTGCACTGCTCGGCCGAAGCGATATCCTTGTTCGGTGTGAAGTGATCCGGGACAAGAGCGATCTTATCTCTATCGAATACTTCATCGATGCCGTTGTCCCTGAGTATTTTAATGGCAATGGGAGCCGTGATATCGTTGCCCAGGGCAAGGTCGATCCTGGCCATGATTATCTCACCGGGATGGACGATATCCCTGTCGGCATGCGCCGCCAGTATCTTTTCGGTTATGGTCATACCCATGGAAAACACTCCGTGTTTTCAGTTTCGGGTTTCTTGTTTCCAGTTTCTAGTCATGGGGATCAAATGTCCGTATTGATCATCCGACTAATACAATATTCCTGTTCCCTACTAGAAACCAGAAACTGGAAACTATTACAATGTGGGTCTTTCCACTTCTCGATCCCGCGTACCCTTCCTGTATTCCAGCTTGTTCAGGGCGTTAACGAAGGCCCTTGCAGACGCGACGATGATGTCCGACGATGCACCCTGTCCGATTATCGTAATACCGTTCTCGCGTATTCTTACAGTCACCTCTCCGAGAGCGTCAGCACCTCCGGTAATAGCGGAAACCGTGAACCTCATGAGTTTGGCTTTGCTCCTGGCGATCTTCTTGATCGCCTTGAAGACCGCGTCTACAGGTCCGTCACCAAACTCGGCCTTCACCTTCTTCTTGTCGTCTACTTCCATCTCCACCGTGGCCGATGGAACTACGCCGGATCCGCTGGTGAAGGTTACTGATACAAGACGGAAGCGGTCAGGAAGCCTGAATATCTCGTCGGCAATGATCGCTTCGATATCCTCGTCGTAGACGGTCTTTTTCTTGTCCGCCAGACGCTTGAACGCAAAGAAGGCCTTCTCCAGCTCCTCCTTCGTCAGCTCGATCCCCAGGTCGTTTAACCTGTCAGAAAAAGCGTGGCGTCCCGAGTGCTTTCCCAACACCAACGTGCTCTCCTTGATGCCCACCGACTCAGGCGTCATGATCTCGTAGGTGGTCTTCTCCTTGAGCATCCCGTCCTGATGGATCCCCGCCTCGTGGGCGAAAGCGTTTGCGCCCACGATCGCCTTGTTCTGCTGTACCAGGATCCCCGTGATGGTGGATACGAGGCGGCTGCTCCGGTAGATCTCTTCCGTCTTGATATCGGTGCGGACCTTCATGTGATCGTAGCGGGTCCGGATGGCCATTACGAGCTCCTCTAAAGACGCGTTGCCGGCCCTCTCGCCTATGCCGTTGATTGTGCACTCGACCTGCCTTACGCCGTTGGAAATGGCCGCCAGTGAATTGGCCACGGAAAGGCCCAGATCGTTGTGGCAGTGGACGGAAAGTACCGCCCTGTCAATGTTGTTTACCTTCTCCCTGATAGTAGCTATCAGACGGCCGAATTCATCGGGTATGGCGTAGCCAACAGTATCGGGAATATTTACAGTTGCGGCACCAGCATCTATAACCGCCTCGATCACATCGCACAGATATGAAACATCGCTCCTTGCCGCATCCTCGGCGGAAAACTCCACGTTGTCCGTATAACCCGCCGCGTGGGCAACGGCATTCACCGCCGCCTTGAGGATCTCATCACGGGTTTTGCCGAACTTGTACTTGATGTGGATATCCGAGGTAGCTATGAAAGTGTGGATCCTGGGCTTCCTGGCGTCCTTGAGTGCTTCCCAGCCCCGATCGATATCTTTTTTGCTGGCCCTGCACAACCCGGCAACCTGCGGCTTTTTCACTGCCGCGGCAACTGCCCTGACCGCCTCGAAGTCGCCTTCTGATGCGATGGGGAACCCTGCCTCAATGACATCCACATTCAGTTTCTCCAGCTGCCTGGCAACCTGCACCTTCTCTTCCAGGTTCATTGATGCGCCTGGAGATTGTTCACCATCCCTTAAAGTAGTATCGAAAATAATTATTTTTTCTGACATTGTTTCTTTCCTCCATCCGGTCCCGGATCAGATATCCGGAATCCATTGAATCTGAAAAATCCTGATCTCGACCGGAAAGTTCCCTGTTTTCAACCTTTCATTGTCTTAACGTCCTCCTGGGTTCGAGGACAGTGGCGTCGGCAGGGCCCTTGCCGGTGCTGTACGGTCTAAGGTCACTCTCGCTAAGTCCCATTTCGCGACACCTCCTCCTCTCCAGTGTCTTCAAGTATTTCCAGTACGTCCTCATCCTCCATTGTGAAGCTCTCCATCTCCTCCACGTCCTTCACACCCAGTTTCCTCAGGATCCATCCTCCCAATATGGGCCCCAATGTGGCATAGGTAATGAAAAACGTGAAAATAAACAGCGCCGGATAGGTTGCCACCAGCACGAGTATCAGAACCAGCCCAGCCAGAACGTGAAACGCCCTCTTGCTGGGCAGGACCACCTGTTTGGGGCTTGGGTAGGAGATCGTGCTTATCATGAGGAACGACAGGATATAGATGCCCGGTATCATGGCAAATCTCATCATGTCGCTTCTCACGCCCCCGCTCAGCATCAGTATCAGACCTGACGCTATAATTGACGCGGCCGCCGGTATAGGTAGACCGGTAAAGTGCTTTACACCGACTTTTTGTGCCTGCACGTTAAAACGAGCCAGCCTCAGGGCACCACATGCCAGATACAGAAATGCCCCCAGCCAGCCAAATCGGCCCAGGGGTTTGAGAACAGCCGTGTACATAAGCAGGGCCGGGGCCGCCCCGAAGGAGAAGAGATCCGTCAGGCTGTCGTACTGAGTCCCGAAAAGGGAAGCGGTCCTGGTGAGCCTGGCGATACGGCCGTCCAGCGCATCAAAAAGGACGGCCACGAGGATCGCTGCAGCGGCCTTTCCGAACTCCCCGTTCAGCGACGCTACCACCGAATAGAAGCCCGAAAACAGGGCCAGGGTAGTAATGAAATTCGGAAGCAGGTAAACCGCCCTGCGATTTCCCCAGTCTTCTTGTTCCGATCTATCCATCAACTCAGAGCTCCGATCACCGATATGCCCGCTTTAACCCTGTCACCCACGGAAACGGTCGGTTCCGCTTCAGGAGGAAGGTAGACGTCCACCCGTGAGCCGAAACAGATAAGCCCGAATCGCTGCCCTGCCTTCACATGATCGCCCGGCGCCAGACGGCAGATTATCCTGCGGGCCACGAGCCCGGCTACCTGTACCATAAGGCTGCGGCGGCCCTTTTCGTCTTCCAGCACGATCTCGGTTCTCTCATTTTCAAGTCCCGCCTCCTCCAGGTGGGCCATTTTGAACCCTCCCGAAATATGGTTAACTTCAACTACCCTGCCGTCGGCGGGGATCCGGTTGATGTGAACGTTGAATATACTCATGAACACGCTTACCCTGAGGGAGCTGCCTCCCAGGTGCTTTTTTTCCTCTTTTCTGTCAATTGCCACGACCCTGCCGTCTGCCGGAGACACGATATCACTATCCCCGACATTCACCGTCCGGACCGGATCCCTGAAGAAAAGGGCGATCCCCACTGACGATGCTGCCAACAACAGCGAGAGCCCCTTGATACCGGCTACCAGAAGAACAATTGAGAAAGCCGCCGGGATCAGAGTCGGTATCAGCCCTTCACTGGCGATCAGTGGTACTCGAATCAATCATCCTCCCTGACAGCAGATTCTTCCTTGAGCCAGGGCATCAGGGCCCTTAACTTTCGCCCTACATCTTCGATGGGATGCTCTTCGGCCGCCTTTCTCAGTGCATTGAAAACGGGACGCCCGGCCTGGTTCTCCAGGATCCACTCCCTGGCGAACTCACCGGACTGAACTTCGTTGAGGATCTCCCTCATTTCATCAATCGTTTCCTCATCGATTATCCTGTCGCCCCTGGTCAGATCTCCATATTCGGCTGTATTACTGATGGAGTACCTCATTGTGGAGATGCCACCCTGGTACATCAGATCGACGATGAGCTTCAGTTCGTGAAGACACTCGAAGTAGGCCATTTCAGGAGAATATCCCGCCTCAACCAGGACCTCGTAACCGGCAAGCACGAGCCTTGTTACTCCTCCGCACAGAACGACTTGCTCACCAAAGAGGTCGGTCTCAGTCTCTTCGCGAAAGGAGGTTTCCAGTATCCCCACGCGGCCTGCCCCGATACCGGCTGCGTATTCCAGGGCCGTCTGCCTGGCTTTTCCGGAAACATCCTGATGCACCGCGATAAGGGACGGCACTCCCCTGCCCTGTTCGAACTCTCTTCTCACCAGGTGACCCGGCCCTTTGGGGGCGATCATGATGACATCCATTTTATCCGGAGGAACTATCTGCCCGTAATGGATGGAAAAGCCATGTGATACCGCCAGAGTCGCCCCATCCTTGATGTTGGGAAGTATAGCGCCTTCGAATACCGATTTATGCAGCTCATCAGGGACAAGGAGCATCACAAGATCCGCCCAGGAAGAGGCCTCTTCGATAGACATAACCTCGACCCCGGCCTTTGATGCGGCCTTCCTGCCCGGGTCATCGGCCAGAAGCCCGACGCGGACGTCAATACCGCTGTCTTTGAGGTTCAGCGCCTGCGCATGGCCCTGACTTCCATAACCGATAACCGCGACCTTTTTCCCGGCAAGGGGTTTTCCCTTTACATCCTTGTCAGTCAGCACATTCATTCCTTTATTCTCCTTTCCATAAATACCTTTATCAGGCGGGTATTAAGCCGATCGGATCACATTTCCCTGGATATGGCTATCTTTCCCGACCTGACGATCTCCTTGACACCAAAGGGCCTTATCAGCTTGAGGAACGCGTCTATCTTCCCCTCGTCTCCGGTGATCTCGAAGGTATAGGTATTGGGTGAAATATCAACAATCTTGCCTCGGAAGATCTCATTTATTCTCAATATTTCCGCCTTATTCTTTTCGGTAGCCGAGATCTTGGCGAGGAGCATCTCCCTGTCCACGAATGACGTATCGGTCAGATCCGCTACCTTGATAACGTCCACCAGCTTGCGGAGCTGCTTTGTAACCTGTTCGATTATCCTGTCGTCGCCACGTGTAACAATGGTCATGCGGGACACCTCGGGATCCACGGTCTCACCCACACAAAGGCTCTCGATATTGAATCCTCTTCCGGAAAAGAGCCCCGCAACCCTGGAAAGAACGCCGAACTTGTTTTCAACTGTAACCGAAATGGTGTGTCTCATGGTTCGCTCCGTTTAGAGAGTTTCTAGTTTCTGGTTTCTAGTTTCTAGTGAGCTAACAACTTACAACCAGCAACACAACCTTACTCTTCCTCTCCCCTGGTGGGAGAGGACCGAGGTGAGGGGGATATCTTACCACCCTCCCCTTTGTCCCCTCCCATCAGCCGCCTTCGCATAAAGCTTCGTCGCCCCAAGAGGGAGGGGTGTAAATAAGTAATCTATTTCCCAATGCTCCATTTTCCAATTAAAAGCCGTCCGTATATTATTTGACGGCTTTTAATTTCTTCTCCTCTTTCTTTTCCGGTCCGAAGATCATTTCCGATGAGGCGGCGCCGGCCGGGACCATGGGGTAAACGCCCTCCTCACGGTCTACCATACAGTCAACGAGGACAGGACCCGGATGCTCAATGGCTTCAGCAAGCCCGCTTTCCACATCAGCCTTATTCTCGATCCGTATCCCCTTCACACCAAATGCTTCGGCGACTTTTACAAAATCAGGATTGGAGACAAGGCAGGTGGACGAATAGCGGCTCTGGAAAAAGAGCTCCTGCCACTGACGGACCATGCCAAGAAAACAGTTGTTCAGTACAACGATCTTCACCGGCAGGTTATGCTGGGCAACTGTGGCGAGTTCCTGGATATTCATCTGGATGCTGCCATCCCCGGCAACATCCACCACAAGTCGGTCGGGATATGCAAACTGGGCCCCCATTGCCGCGGGGAAACCGTACCCCATAGTTCCCAGGCCGCCAGAAGACAGTAAGGTCCTGGGTTTATTGAAGCGGTAGAACTGGGCAACCCACATCTGATTCTGTCCCACCTCGGTAGCAATGATAGCGTCGTCCGGCGTTAGTTCGCTTAGCTTCTCAACTATGTACTGCGGTTTTATTACCGGTCCTTCCCTGTCATATGTGAGGGGCTTTTCCTTGCCCCAGGCGTTGACCCTGTCCAGCCATTTGCCGCGGATGGCGTTGTGAGTGGATTTCAGGTCCTTGTCCATTTCGTTGAGGACTGTCATCACCCTCTTGACGTCTCCTACCACCGGCACGTGAACCT
>JBGMRC010000061.1:0-7258 GCA_048061075.1 bacterium
AGTTGCCAGCATCGGGCCCTCGTCAGTTAAGGTCCAACTGATCTTTGGTGTCTCTTTAGTCATGACTTTCCTCCTAAATATATCAACACGGTTTTGGCAGGGGCTACTCGCTAGGGCTGTAGAGGACACCTGATGGAATGATCCGCCTCACCATGTTTTCGACATGGCTGGCCTTCACTATCTAATGAGAGCCTGGCTCAAGAATCAAACGGTTTGTCTAGTTTGCCGGAACCCCTTCAATGTATACAATATACAGTATACGTATACCTGCCTATAGCAGATCTGTCAATGATTTTTCTAATAGTATGACTGTAACAAAGGGCCTGCCAGAAATTGAAAAGGATTTTGTTAGGTCCGTATAAAAATTGATACTATTGGTTCCCGGGTGTCAGAGCACAGGAAAACTCGACCCCACGGTGTGCCCCCCGATGCCAGTGGTCAGCGGTAGAACAGTTTGGGGAGAAAGGTCGTCAGGGGCGGGATGTAGGTTATCAGAAGCACCCCGACCAGAAGGACGAAAAGAATGGGCAGTATCGACCGGTAGACCTCCGGCAGCGGCTTGTTGAACCGATAGGAGGAAAGAAAAAGGTTCATCCCTACCGGGGGGGTAAGGTAGCCCAACTCGAGGTTGGCCAGGAAAATTATCCCCAGGTGAACCGGATCGATCCCGAAAGCCGCACCCAGTGGGACGATAAGAGGCACTACCACCACAATGGCCGAGTAGATATCCATCAGGCAGCCGACGATGATCAGAAAAACGTTCAGGAGGAGAAGGAACACCAGGGGAGACTCGATGGTGCCAGTGACCAGGTCTACCATGCGGGAAGGGATCTGGGCATCCACCAGGTAGTTGGTGAAACCGAGGGCAACGCCCAGGATGAGAAGCACACCACCCATCAGCAACCCGCACTCGGTCAGCACCTGGGGGATATCACGTGACAGCTTCAGATCCCGATGAAAAAGGGTCTGTGTCAGGAAGGCGTAAAGGGCGGTCAGGGCAGCCGCCTCCACCGGGGTGGCCAGGCCGCTGAAAAGAGATCCGAGGGCGACAAGGGGTAGAAGCATTTCCCATTTGGCTTCCCAGAGTGCCTGCCCCACCTCTTCAGGCCTGAATCTCTTCCTGGTTGATTCGACCTTCGGGCATTGCCGGGCACCCCACCAGGCGGTGATGGCCACCAGGAGAATCCCGGGGAGGATCCCTGCCAGAAAGATCTCTTTCAGGGAGATTTTCGCGACGATGGCGTAAAGGATCAGGGGGAGGGAGGGAGGGAAGAGGAGACCCAGAGAGCCGGAGCCGGTCAGCAGTCCAAGGGCCGATCGCTCGGAACTGCCGGACGCGATCAGTATCGGCATGAGAAGCCCCCCCAGAGCCAGGATGGTCACCCCGGACGCCCCGGTGAAGGAGGTGAAAAAGGCGCATATAACGGCGGTTATGATGGCCGGCCCGCCCCTGACACTACCCAGACCAACTTGAAACAGCCTGATAAGCCTCCGGGGGGCGCCCCCCTTCGCCAGAAAATAGCCGGCCAGCGTGAAGAGGGGGAGGGCCGGAAGAGATGGGTTTGTAACCAGGCGATACTGGTCAAGGGGAATGGAGGCGATGGGCAGCTCCGCCCCCCAGAAGAGGATGACAGCCGCCCCTCCGAGGAGGACAAAGACGGGGGATCCCAGGGCCGTGGCCAGAATGAGAGCGGCCAGAGCAAGAGGGACCAGGACGGCCGAAGAGAAGGGCGGCATGAGGCCCGCCATGACGATCATCCCGGCGATGAGGGTGACCAGGAGCCGCCCGGACCACCGATCAGCCCCATGCCGGAGGATGTGAAAGGAAATCAGGGCGAAACCCAAGGGAATGATCAGCTGCACGACCCACACCGGGATGCCGTAGGCAAGGATCTTTCCGCCCAGCCGCTCCGCTCGAATGAACTGAACGCCGGCCACAAAAAGCAGAGCCGTGACAGCCAAAGCAAAAGCCCCGCTGTAAATCCGTGCGGCGGATCGATAAGGGCTCTTGAGATAATCAGTAGCCGCCGAAAGGGAAAGGAGCCGGTTCTCCCGGGCAGCGATGGCTCCTCCCACCATGGACACCACCAGGGTCAGATGCTGAACCAGGGAGGTCGAAGCCGAGATGCCCACCTTAAAGACCGCCCTCAGGACTATCTCGGCCAGGGGTATCAAAACCATGGCCACAAGGGCGATGCCGACCAGGAGGTTCTCCCCTTTTTTCCAGAATCGGGGGAAGCTGACGGGGCCGTTTCCCCCCACTGCCCCGGTGCTGTCCGTCGCCGCCTCCCTCATTCGGGCTCTTTCCGTTCAGCCTCCCGATACTCCCTGATGAGCCGCCGCACCTCGTCGAAGATCTCCTCGGGGACCATGGACCCGCGGATCTTCGGGTATAACTCCTCGGCGGCCGTTATCCAGCGTGCCTCTATTTCCGGGCTGACCTCCTGAACCACGAGGCCCCGTTTCTTCATGGCCTCTACCGACTGCTCTGCCTCCAACCGGCTCTGGGTTCGTATTTCTCTGCCTGCCTCGGCAGCCGATTCCAGGATGAACTCCCGGTCTCGGGCGGTAAGTCTGTCCCATGCCTTCCTTGTAACGACAGTGGCTCCCATGAGAGGAGCCCAGTTGACCTCCAGCATGTATTTGGCCCGCCGGTAGAACTGACCAGCCAGAGCGTAGGTGGGAGTTGTGGAAACGGCATCGATCATGCCGGTCTGAAGACCGGTCAGGATATCGGTGGCTTCCAGTGGGACCGCATGATAGCCTGCGGCCTTCATCAGGTCTAACTGCTGAGTATCACCGGCCCAGACGAAGTTTTTCATTTTCTTCAGATCCTCGGGATACTTTATCGGTTTGTTGGTGAAAAACCTTATCCAGCCGGCATCACCCCAGAAAAGGGTCACGAAGCCCTTGTCCAGCATCTTTTTCTCGAGTGTAGGGCGCAGCTGCTCCAGTACATGCTCCATCTCCTCGAGGGACCGGAACATCATCGGCATGTATTCGAGGACGTTGATGGATTCGTCTATTTCCGATAATCCGACGACGGTCAGCATGGCTGCCTGGAGCTGGCCGATACGCATCCTTCGGATCACGTCAAACTCACCGCCCATGGTCCCGTCGGTGTAGATTGTAAGAGTGGCTCCTTCCTCGGGGGCCTGCCGCCACTTCTGACCCATCATCTGAAGGCTCTGATGAAAAGATGAGCCCTTGGGGGCAAGGGTGGCCATACGGATTTTAAGGGGCTTTCCTGACGCGGCCCAGGCGGTGCTCAATTCCCCATCCCGCCCGCCCGCTACCACAACCAGGACCATCACCAGGACCGTTGCGAGCCTGATTATCCGCTGTGTTCTTTTCGATCCGTTCCTCATTATTGTCTCTTACCTCCGGTTCGGTGGGCTATTCCAGAAAAAGATCGTCTATCCGGGAGAGGAGCCAGGCTGCACGACGCTGCATGATCAGGTTGCTTAGCCGCCACTCCGGTACTGCGTCGGCATCGATGGCCAGGGCCCTGTTCAGGAGATCTGTGAACTCCTTCCTGTCCTGGGTGCCCACGGAAACGTTTTCCGCCATGGTCACCATCGGCGCGGCCAGCATTCCCCGGGAGAGTTCCACAGCCCTTCGGAAATGGAGACGAACCTGCTTTTGCTCTTCGGGGGCGTTACCCGGTTTGCTCGACTCCAGGGCAATCAGAAAGACATGAATGGCGCCGTAGTCGTAAGCCTCGTCCAGTTCCAGGGCACGGTATATGAGAGATTCCATCTGGGGCAGGTCGACGATCAGGTCCGGGTCGTCCTTGGAAAGGGAAATGGCCGCACCCCATGAAGCGGCCGTCCAGTAGATGAGAGGTACATCCTCTATGACAAGTTTCTGGACGGCGCTCTCCGGATCCCGGTAGAGTTCGTCACGGATACCCTCATGGGATGTTTCGAGTCCCCGCAGGCCGTAATCCCTGGCCCGGATATAGAGGCGGCGGGCATACTGGCGCAGCTCGATGGCGCGCTGGAGATCATCATTCTCAACCTCGTCCGCATCCTGTTCGGTGAAGGCGTAGCCGTACTGGGTGAATCCCCTGGCAGCCGCCAGAAGCAGGCCGCGGTGCTCGGGGCTTTCTGCCAGCAGGCTCTCGATGAGTTTGAGGCTGAAGGGCGTGGCCGCCCGTATCAGCTCCGGATTGTCATCGCTGGCGAAGGTGCTGCCTGTGCCCGCCATGGCGTCTCCCATCCTGTTGACAGCATACTTCTTCAGTGAGCACGAGGAGAGAATAAGCGCCATCAGGAGAAATATCGGGATGAACAGCTTCCCTTCTTGAATCAGACTCCTGGTTTTGCGCATATCGATCTCCCAGCTGAATAACATGACGCCGTTAGGAAAATGCTGCAGTTCCACTACTTCGCAGGATTATAACTTCCCCCCGGGCCGAATCCAAGCATTTCCCTAAACGGGATGGATCACCTGACCTTCCCCCTCAAATCCGGTCCAAGACTAGGTTATAGTTTTTGATCAATTTTACTTAGGAGGAAGGTTATGTCCACCCTTCGACCATTCGGCAAGCTCATGGCTGGCACCCTCAGGGCAGGCTCCTGTCTAATCGGAAAATCTTGAATTTCTGTTAATAATCTGTTCTTTCTGACGGTTGCCACGTGAGAAAATGTGGTAAACTTTATTTAGGAATTCAAGTCTTACAGTTCTTCCAGTGCTTTCCTCTTTTACATTAGCTGCCCAGGGAAGATAAGCAAGACCTTTGCCAAGACTGATAGAAGGGTTCGGCAAGCCTGATGCGTGTCTGACGAAACGTTCCTGTGGGCTTTACCGCCGCGCATTGGGAGATTGCCCGGGCTTAACTGATGGACACTGGTTTGATGATAAAGAGAGGAGAAACCGATGAAACATGAAGTTCAAAAGGTCATTAAAGTCACTACATTCACAGAAGGCCTGGTGGGGCCAGGCATCCCCATGCTCGGGCCAGTGGCCGATGGAGGCACCATCGTAGCTGAAACAGCTCCAGGCTGTTGGGGCCCGATGATAACCCCTTCATTCAGGGGTGGACATGAGGTCACGACCCCCGTGGCTGTTGAGGGAGCTGAACCCGGAGACGCTGTCGTCATCCGCATTCAGAAGATCAAGGTGACCTCGGTGGCCACGGCTTCCGGTACGATGTCCTTCGTGGAGGGGCGTTACACCGGCGACCCCTTCGTGGCTCGTCACTGTCCTGAATGTGGAGCGGACAACCCGCCAACGCGGGTGGAGGGCATCGGTGTGGAAGCCATCCGATGTGACGCCTGTGGAGCCGAAGCCAGCCCCTTCAGGGTGGCCCATGGCTACACAATGGTTTTCGATGATGAGCGCCAAATGGGAGTTACCGTGGGAAAGGCCGCTGCCGAGGAACTGGCACAGGATGCGGCGGATATTATGGCATTGCCAAAAGAATCAGCCCAGAATCCCATTGTCGCACTGTGTCCAGCCGATATTCCCGGCGTGATCACTCGCCTGCGCCCTTTTATTGGTAATATCGGCACCACCCCGACCATCGATATGCCCGACTCCCATAACGCCGGCGATTTCGGGCAGTTCCTGATCGATGCGCCTCATGACTTCGGCATAACCAAAGATCAGCTGGAAGAGGCTCGCACTGATGGTCACATGGACGTTGATGACTTGCGGGAGGGAGCCATCCTTGTCTGCCCGGTGAAAGTGCCGGGAGGGGGTGTGTATGTGGGAGATGTCCATGCCATGCAGGGGGACGGGGAGATAGCCGGCCACGCTACCGATGTTTCGGCAGAGGTAACGTTGGAGGTGAGCGTACTGAAGGGCCTGGGAATCGGAGGGCCGCTCCTCCTGCCTCGCATTGAAGACCTGCCCTATCTTGCCCGTCCCTTCAACACGGCTGAAAAGAAGGCCGCCAATAGCCTGGCCGCCAGATACGGACAAAATCTATTGGAAGAGGCTGCTCCCATACAGATGTTGGGTTCCGGGGCAAACCTGAACGAAGCTACAGACAACGGTGTTGCGCGCCTGGCGAAGCTGCTGGATATCTCCCAGGAAGAAGTGCTGAACCGGGTGACTATCTCAGGTGCGGTGAAGATCGGGCGGCTGCCGGGAGTTGTCACGGTGACCATGTTGGTTCCATTGGACAGGCTGGAGAGACTGGGCCTGGCTGAACTGGTAAAGGAGCAGTACAGCCTCTAGGCGAGCGAAAAGGAAAAATGCCAAAAGCGCTCTGACCCCAATGGTTCCTGGGGGTGTTGTGGAGGATTTCCAATTTTCGATTTCTATTCTCCAATCCTTTGCTATATTGTATTCTCTGTCAGAACTTGAACACCACACTTCCCCTCTGGAGGTCTGATGTGAGCGATATAAAAGAGCGCCTCGACCGCGTTCAGGTACCTGAACTGGAGGAGATCCTCGGAGAAGCCTTACCCGTCCTGGACGACGGTTTTGTAAGGCTTATCGACTACATGGGGTGCGATGATTCCATTGTTCAGGCGGCCAGGGTTTCCTACGGCAAGGGCACCAAAACTATAAGCGATGACAGAGGTCTTATCAGGTATTTGATGCGCCACCGTCACACCACTCCCTTCGAGATGTGCGAGGTAAAACTGCACGTCAGGGTTCCCATGGACCTGTGGCGTCAGTGGATCAGGCACAGGACAGCCAACGTCAACGAATATTCCACGCGGTATTCCATAGCTATCGACAGGGCGAAGACCACCCAGCCCGACGAATGGAGACTGCAGTCGGACATCAACAGGCAGGGCAGCGAGGGCGGGGTTGACCCCGGGATCGGTCAGCGGCTTTCTGATCGCGAGACCGAAGCGCAGGCCTTCCTCAAGAAAATATACGAGGAAAGGCTCGATCTGGGAGTCGCAAGGGAACAGGCGAGGAAGGATCTGCCCCTTTCGACCTACACCGAGGCGTACTGGAAGATCGATCTACATAACCTCCTGCATTTCCTGGCACTGCGGATGGATGAGAAGGCGCAGCTGGAGATCAGGGAGTACGCGAACATCATTGGTAATAGGATCGTAGAAAAATGGGTGCCCCTGGCCTGGGAAGCCTTTATGGACTACAGGTTCGGTTCTATTATATTGTCGAGTGAGGAGATCGAGATCCTGTCACTGATACACACCGGCCAGAATAAAAGCGCCGACAAGATGCTGCTGGAGGCAGGATTTACAGTAAAGGACGGGTCCGCTGTAAAACCCACCCTGGAAGGCAGGGAGCTTGCCGGCAAACTGGAAAGGCTTGGCCTCAAAATACC
>JBGMRC010000062.1:0-7113 GCA_048061075.1 bacterium
GGGAAAGCCATGGAATTATTGACCTGGTTGCGGAAATCAGATCTCCCCGTAGCCACTACCGCGGCGCCTGCCGCTTCAGCTTCCTCCGGCATTATCTCAGGAACGGGGTTAGCCATGGCGAATACTATCGGGTTTTTTGCCATACTTTTAACCATTTTTCTGTTAACCGTATTGGGTGCGGAAAGTCCTAAAAATACATCCGCGCCCTTCATGGCATCGGCAGTTCCCCCTTTGATCATTTCCTGGTTCGTGATCCTGGCCATCTCAACGAGGACACGGTTCATTCCCTTTCTTCTGCCCTTGAATATGGTCCCATTGATGTCACACAGGACTATGTTCTGCGCCCCTGCCGTCATGAGAAGTTTCGCTGTGGCAATGGAAGCTGCCCCGGCGCCATTCATCACTATCTTTACATCGGCCAGCGTCTTGCCGACTATCTTGAGGGAGTTCAGTATACCGGCCAGCGTGACGACTGCGGTGCCGTGCTGGTCGTCGTGAAAGATGGGAATGTCCGTTTGGGCCTTGAGCTTTTCCTCTATCTCAAAACACCTGGGCGCCGAGATATCCTCAAGGTTAATTCCGCCGAATGTTGGAGAGATCGCACACACAAGCTCAACTATCTCGTCCACATCCTGGGTGCAGACGCAAATAGGGAAAGCCTCAACACCCGCAAAGGTCTTGAAGAGGATAGCCTTGCCCTCCATCACCGGCAGAGCGGCTCGCGGCCCGATATTGCCCAGGCCAAGCACGGCGCTGCCATCGCTGACTATGGCGACCAGGTTTCCCTTGCAGGTCAGGTCGTAGACCTTGTCGGGCTCCCTGGAGATCAGGATGCTCGCCTCGGTGGCCTCGGGGGGCAGGTATACCCTGTTGAGGAGGTATTCGTCACGGACTGGAACCTTCACTTTTACCTCGAGAACGCCCTGATACCTGTGATGCAGATCGATGGATTCTTCGTTAAGATCCATCTTCTTCTTGCGGGGCGGTACGGGAGGTAGGACCGTGTATTCGTCCTCATAAACGATCTTCCGGGTCTTTCTCTCGATCTGCGCCGGCGAGACGGGAACCCTGGCATCGCCGGCATCAATGGCCGTCTCGGCAACCACCCGGGCGAGCTCACAGGCGATCCGAAAATCGAATATGGGAGGAACTATGTTTGCGGGATTCAGCTTGTCTTCACTCACCATGCCGGCGACAACCTCTGCCGCGGCAAGATACATCTGTTCGGTTATCCTCACCGCCCGAACATCAAGAAGCCCGCGGTAGAGGCCAGGAGCTACATAGGCAGAGTTTATCTCGTTGGGATAGTCAGACCTTCCGGAGCCTATTACCACCGCGCCGGCTTTTGCGGCCTCATCGGGCATTATTTCCGGAATGGGATTTGCCAGGGCAAAGACAATGGCGCCCTTGTTCATGCTCTTTACCATATCCGCAGACACTATCCCCGGAGCCGAAAGGCCGATGAACACATCGGTTCCTTCCATAATTTCCCTGAGGGAACCGTTTTTCCGTTTACGGTTCGTCTTCAGGGAGATCTCGGATTTGGCCCAGTTCATGGGATGGAGCCGGTAACGGTAAATGGCTCCATATCTGTCGCAGAGCACTATATTCCGGGCTCCAGCCGCAAGCAAAAGATCCGCTGTGCTGATTCCGGCCGCTCCTGCGCCGCTGATCACGATCTTGACTTTCTCGATCCGCTTCTCCACCACCTTCAGCGCGTTGATAAGTGCCGCAAGCACCGCGATGGCAGCTCCATGTTGATCGTTGTGAAATACCGGTATCCTGGTGGCTTTTTTGAGGTTTCTCTCCAGAGTGAAGCACTTGGGAGCGGCAATATCTTCGAGAACTATTCCTCCGAAGCTGGTGGAGAGCCTGAGGCATACGTCCACGATCTCGTCGCAGTCCTGGGTATTAAGGGCGATTGGCAGGGCATCCACACCGGCGAAAGTCTTGAAGAACACACTTCGGCCCTCAAGCATGGCCAGGGCCGAACCGGCGCCTGTACTCCCGAGACCATAAACAGCGGAGCCGTCACTGACGACGGCTATTGTGTTGCCCCTGCATGTGAGATCAAAAGATCTCATTGCATCCCGCGCTATCTCCAGGCATGGCGCCGCCACGCCGGGAGTATAGAGCAGGCTCAGCGCAGAAGAATCCTTAATAGGGATCTTGCTGTCTACTCCTATCAGGCCCCTGTTCTTCTGCCGGAGTTCAAGGCCTATGTGGTCCATCTGGCTGGAACCGTTCTTTTTGCCCTTCTTTTTTTGAGACATCTATTGTCCTGTCCTCTATCGATGATCCGTCATTTCCAGACGTTTTACGAGTGTTTTGAACCGATCGCAAGCAGGCGCCAGGCACCGGAAAGCAGGTTAGTGAAAGCGGATAAGTAGCATTATTCTTTTATTTTATCAATGTCTACCAGGATGTCTCCCGCATCAGGCATTACAACCGGACCAGGGAGTTCGCCCAGGATCTGTTCGGCTTGCCCAAAAGCCTCATCGAGATCACCGCAGGGGATCATCCCCATGGCAAGGACGTCCTCGGGGGGGAGTTCACTTACAAGGCAGGTCTTCGTCCTGTTTACTCTCAACCAGGTGGAATAGGCTGTCTGTCCGTTTATCTGGTATCTGCTGTCCAGGGCGCTTAGCCACTGTTCCTTTGTTTTGCACTCCCTGAACCACGACATCATATCGGGATGCCCCGCTCCGTCATCGCAGGAGGCGGCAAGGATCACAACACCCCCCTCATCCACAGCCCTGTGGGCGGAAAACAGGCTCTTGTGGGCCTGAACGAAGTTAAGATCTTTCGGCCAACCTCCCGCGCCGGCAAGGACCAGCTTTCCTTTTTCTCCCAGAGTCTTTCTGAAGGCCCGGTCGAGGGCCTTGCATGCCCTTTGGTGAGCGTTTGCAACTTCCCCGGCGGACGAGTGGAAGACTTTACCATCCGGGTCTGTTACAACATTCAGTGAAAATATGCGCGGAAGGACCGAGCACGCCCACAGCATCTGTTCGTGTACCGGGTTGCCCATCAGGGCGCCCGGGCCCAGCTCCCCGTTGAGTTCTCCCCTCCTCCACCTCACAACCAGCTTATGGTTGTCAATGCAGGTCTGTCTCGACGCGATTCCCGGAAGTATGCCCTTTCTACCCCCGCCATATCCCGCAAAATAATGATAAGTGACGCCGCCGGTGAGTATTATCCCGTCAGCCCGGACCGCCTCGCTATTCACACTGACAGGTATTCCTCCCGGTGTGTCGCCGATGTAGCTCAGTTCATCCGCATTATCCGGATCGTGGTTTATTACCGAATATCTATCCTTCACCCACTGGCCCACATGTTCGGTTAATTCCTCTTCTTCCATGAGCCTGTGAATACCGAGGCCTACCAATATATTAATGTCCTGAGGCAGGTGACCCGCCTCCTCGAGTCTTTCCAGCAAAAGGGGCAGATAATATGAAACGGCCGCTCTCCTGGTCAGATCGGGAATGACACACAAAAGCCTGTCACCCGGACTGAATATCTCTTCCACTGGTTGTGAATCAACGGGGTTATCCAGAGCATCGTTGAGGATGACATCAGGCTCCACATCGTCGAAGGGACCGGGGATAAGTATGTCCTCTGTATCAGGAACCCAGTCTGGAACTCGAAGTTTGGTTCTTCCGTAAGGGATTTCGATTGTATTTTGGGGCCATTTGGACATGAGTGAGTTCCATGTTGTTTGGAGTTGATCATTCGAAATTAGAGCATTAGAGAATTGGATCATTCATTTTCACCCCCCCCCTCGATGGGAGGGGACCAAGGGGAGGGTGGTACAATATCCCCCTCTCCTCAATCCTCTCCCACCAGGGGAGAGGAAGAAGGCTGCTCTTCAGGTTCAGGACTAACAACCGGAAGAATGTACTCAGTCTCGGCAAACTTCCCGGGCCACACGATGACAGGCTTTTCATTCTGCCACTGGATCACGTAGGTGGGCGGTTCGTTCTGGTTCGTGAACTTTCCGGTAGATGGAAAGGATACCGGTCCGAAAACCGTCAGGATATCCGTTGAGATGAGGGCCTTTGTAATAGACTGGGGTTCTGGAAGAGCGGCTCTGTTCAGAACGTCGGCCACCACCTGGACAGCGGCATAGGCCTCCGCGCCATGGTAGTCTGGCTCACTGCCGAACTTTTCCCTGTATTCCTGGACATATGCAGCCGTGCCTGGATAATCGAGACCCGGAGCCCAAATGACCGAGGCTACTGCATTCTCGCCCTCCGCCCCTGAATCCGACAGGAAGTTGGATCTTGCAAGCTCAGCTGAACCAGCCACTACTCCAATAGCAAGGCCTCTGTCATCCAGACCCTTGAGGATCCTGACAGCATCACCTATATAACAGGCCAGATACAGAACATCCGGCCGGGCCTCATCCAGTTTGCCGATCAGCTCCTCGAGTTTCAGCTTTCCGCCCTCGTATCCGTAGTCTATCGGAACACTCCAGCCGAAGGTCTCAGCTGCCCTGGCAATTGCCCTGGAGTTACCGCGTCCGAAGGTGTTTTCTTCATACACAATGGCGATTTTTTCCAGTTTGACCACGTTACCGAGAAAATCCTCCATCCCGGAATTGTACATACTGAGAGACGGATTCATTCTGAAAACGTAACTGTAGCCACGCTGGGTGATCGCATCGGCCGATCCTGTTATGGCAAGGTAGGGCACGCCCATTCTCTCAGAATATGCCGCGATAGCTCCGGTTATGCTGGAACTGAATCCTCCCATCACCAGGGGATATCCCCTCTTTTCAATGAAGTTTTTTACTATCGCTCTGGCGGTCCTTATCCTGCCGCCCGAATTCCTTATGTCCAGGAAGAGGGGCGTGCCGTCTATCCCCCCCCCGGAATTTATTTTCTCAACCGCCATGACCATTGAGTTTTTCTGGATGCGGCCGAACACCGAGTTGGAGCCGGACAGGGGCAGCACGACCCCGATCTCTATTTTCTCCTCTTCGTCCTCCTGGGCGTGGATAATACCGGTGTGGAAAGAGGGCAGAAGAACAAAAGTACTCAGAAAAATCAATATTATCGACTGTATCCATGGATTTTTCAGCAGGCGCATGATCCGTTTTCTTCCCTCCCGGGAGTCTGTAGAGTTTCTCAACTGGACTCCTGGTCTCCTGACAGGGAAATGGCGAGATTTATAGCCTCAACCATGCTTCCAGGATCCGCGAGCCCCTTCCCGGCAATGTCGAAGGCCGTTCCGTGGTCCACAGATGTTCTTATGATGGGCAGCCCCAGCGTCACATTCACTCCGGACTCAAAAGCCAGCAGCTTCAGTGGGATGTGACCCTGATCGTGATACATGGCAATTACAGCGTCGTAAAGACCCCTGTTCATTCTCAGGAAGACTATGTCCGGCGGTACTGGTCCAATTGCTTCTATGCCCATTTTTTTCGCCGCATCAACAGCGGGAGTTATGATCAGCTCCTCCTCATCTCCGAAAATACCCCCCTCCCCGGCGTGGGGGTTCAGGCCGGCAATGCCGAACTTCGGTTCATCGATACCCATGTCCATTAGCACCTGTTGGCCCAACTCCAGGACCCTGAGGATCCTTTCAGTGGTGATCGCTTCCGGCACCTGCGACATTCTAATATGTGTAGTGACATGCAGGACCCTCATGTTGCCGGCAGCGAGCATCATCACATAATCGGGCGCCCTCGTCCTTTCTGCCAGGATCTCGGTATGGCCGGGATAGTGATGTCCGGCCATGTGCAGCGATTCTTTGTTGATGGGAGCGGTGACAATGGCGGCGGTTTCTCCTGCCATGGTAAGATCGATGGACTTTATCAGACTCACGAAGGCCGCCTCGCCGCCCTCAACGCTCAAGACTCCAAAGGCGAGGTTCTTCGGAACCACCTTAAGATCTATAACAGGTGTCTTCCCGTCATATTTACCGGCTTCGGCTGGACTTTTTATCCGTCTGTATTTTACAGGGCTTCCGGCTTTTCTCGCCCCCGTCCTCAGACGCTCCACATCACCCACTACAATACAGCGCTGCCTCAGGTCCTCCTTTTCCAGGGCAAGAGCGATGATCTCGGAGCCGATGCCTGCCGGATCACCCATTGTAAGAGCTATGGGCAAAACTGATCTGCTGCTCATCTGTCCTGCTCACTCCTTACAGGGTTCGCAAGGACCCCCAGGCCGTCTACGGAGATACTGACCTCATCGCCTTCGGCTAGGGGCCCAACGCCAGCCGGGGTGCCGGTCGCGATAACATCTCCAGGCTCAAGGGTCATTGCCTGACTGACATAGGATACCAGGAAGGCCGATGAGAAGATCATGGATGATACAGCCGCATCCTGCCTGATCTCACCGTTTACCCTGGTAACGATATCTGTTTCCGACGGGTCGAGATCCGTTTCGATCCAGGGGCCCAGGGGGCAGAAAGTATCGAAACTCTTGCCCCTGGAAAACTGTCCGTCCTTTCGCTGCAGGTCCCTTGCTGTCACGTCGTTGAGTATAGTGTATCCTAGAATGACCCGCTCCGCATCGGAAGTGGACACCCTCCTGCACCTTGTCCCTATTACTACGGCCAGCTCACCCTCATAGTCCACCCTCTCCGATTCCGGCGGGAGGAGGATGTTTTCACCGTTACCCACTATGGCGCTGGATGCCTTGAGAAAGAGGAGAGGTTCATCCGGAACCTGCTGACCCATCTCCTCGATATGTCCAATATAATTATAACCCACACAGACCACTTTCCCGGGCCTGACAGGAGGAAGCAACCGCGCCCCAGATGCGGGACAGGCTTTTTCCTCCCTAAAGATCCCGGCAAAAGGTTCCTCTGAAAGAATCTGGATTTCCTCATCTTCCAGAATACCCCACTGCGGGGTATCTGTATCACTCCACTCTTTTGCAGTAAACCTCACTAGTTTCATATATTAAACTATCTCCAAATTAGTTAGTGATTAATACATAATAACCGGGTTCCGTCAAAAGCCCCTTCGCCTTCGCAACCCCCTTGAGCTACTCATGACCCAGATCCCAAGATCCAGTTTACAGCGACTCACCCTCTCCTAACCTCTCCCATCAAGGGAGAGGGATAAACGCCGACACTCCGGCACGCCGTTACCCCGATACGTAT
>JBGMRC010000063.1:0-7079 GCA_048061075.1 bacterium
TCTTGTATACTCGTTTCATTGGCTTTCTCCTTGTGATCCCGATTTTCAATTATTCCGGATTAAACTCACATAATTATTGTCTACCAGAAATACACTAAAAGTCAAGGAAGCAGCAAGCTATTTATACACAATTTAGTGGAGAATAGAATTCCTGGCTGCCGTATCACTCCTCCAGGAGGCTGAGATTCTGGGGGATGTTGAGGTTGGACAGGGGGTCCGGTGTGCCTTCCGGGGCTGGAGGGATCACGGGATTTATTACATTCAACCCCTCCAGGGCGGCCTGTATGCGCAGGATGCCTTTATCCAGGTTTTCCCGGAACGGGTCGAGGCAGGACACCGAATACGCGGCAAAAAGGGGCTCATACCCTTTAGGTCCCTTCGGTACGACCGCATCCGCCGCGTGCCGCATTCCGGCAATACGCCTTATGAGATCAGCGTTGAGGAAAGGCATGTCGGAAGCAATAGCGAAGATGAAGGGAGTCCGTGTCAGTAACAGACCGGTATAGATACCTCCCAGTACTCCACGGTCGGGGACAGCGTCGGGATGGGAGACTATTTCGAGTTCATCGAACTCGGGACGGTGATGACCAACAACGAGGGTTTCGGCAAATACAGGAGCGATCTTCTGAAGGATTTTTACGATGATCGGCTTGCCGTTCACAGGCATGAGGACCTTGTCTCGGCCCATTCGCCTGCCCTTTCCCCCAACGAGGATGACGCCTGTTGTGTCTGTGAAGGCTGCCTTATCGCTCATTCTCTGTCCGCTCTTGTGACCAGCCAGTAGAGGATTCCAAGAACAAGAAGGGTCATAACAACACTTGCGTACTGGATGATGTCGCCTCCCTCCTTAAGGGCCCCAATGAGGACCTTTCTGATGAAAGCCACGATGACGACACCAATGAAGATCTTGATAGGGATCTTCTTTCCCTTGAGATGCTCGATCTCGGTATCTAAAAGCTCGACCATCATCCATATGATGAGCAGTGAGCCGAGGGCGGCCACAACGCCGCTATCTATATTCGGGTTTTTGAATAACCCGATAAAATCCTTTACGAAAAGACCAACGACCGCGATCGAAACAGCCGCCAGGGCAATTGCAAGTACGAGATTAAGCCCGTGAGTAAATCGCTCCATCAGATTGATCAACGTACTCTCGAGCCGGTAGGAAAGAAAAAATTTCTTAAGCTCCGCCTGGCGGTAGGAGCTCGTAAGAACGTCCAGGTTCATGTCGAGGAGTTTTCCCGCGGCGATGGTGGTTTTTCCCCTCTCTTCCTCGGGTACATGCGATTGTATGATTTCTGTAATGAACTGCCTTACCCGCGCCATGGCGGAGTTTACGTAATGGCCATCCAGTTTGATATTGACATGGATTTTGCCCACGTGCCTCAGGTATCGAAAGTATGTTTCATCGTATGTGCCAGAAAACAGCTTCATGAACCATCCGGCGATAGCCATCTTGTGCCGTTCGTATCTTTCCTGGTCCTCGAAAAATTCGGCAGTCTCCTCGTAGGACATGACGTACTCATAGAAATTGTCTGAAAACCCCTCCCTGTGTTCCTTCATCAACGGTTGAAGGCTCTTTATGAGGAGTTCATCCTCTTTTGTAAACTGGTAGTGTTCCTTGATCCTGTTTGCTGAGAGCACGGTCTCTCCTTTCAGTCCCCCGAATAGGACATCCAGTGAACATTCTCCTCGCCGATCACGAATATTCCTCTATCGTCTACAGTATATCCCAGTTTTTCTAACTGCTCTGCGGATTTAACTTCAATAAGCTCTCCCATAACGGCTTTTTCCTCGGAAGTCATGTGGTACAGATGTATCTCCAGGAGGAGAAAGTCCGGTTCCATACCCACCCCTTTCTTTATGAAGAAGGGGAATTCCCAGGCCTCCACCTCGTTTTCCAAACAGCGCGCTATTGGTAGTTCCTTGCTCTCGGTCATTTCCTCTCTCCGAAAGTTTTGGATCAATCCTGATCTGGTTACTCTATCTTAAATCAGGTCGTGAGAGTTTTGAAGTGTTAAAACAGGCAATAATTAACCGTTAACTGTAGTTATTCCGTGGTAAATTGGCCAGAAGTTGTTTACTAAAAAACCGGGAAATATACCCAACAAAAAACTTGACTTGGTGCCTTGTGAATGTATAATCCAAGATTCCTTATCGAGAGTGGCGGAGGGACGGGCCCTTTGATGCCACAGCAACCGGTCACACAAACTGCGTGACGTCCGGTGCTAATTCCCGCAAGAATCTATTGAAAGATGAGGAGTCGGGTACCGATATAGCCCCCTCCTGCTTTTGGAGGGGGCTTTTTTATTAACCCTGACAGAGGAGAAGAAAAATGGCCGAGGTAAGAAAAAGCTTCGAGGAAATCAACGAGAAAATAAGGACGGGTAAGGCGGTGGTTGTCACCGCCGAGGAGATGTCCGATATCGTTGATGAGAAGGGAACAAAAACGGCCGCCCAGGAGGTGGACGTGGTCACAACAGGGACCTTCGGGATGATGTGCTCCTCGGGCGCCATGTTCAATTTCGGCCACGCCACTCCGAAGATCAAGGCGGCAGAGGTATGGCTCAATGATGTTCCCGCATATGCCGGTTTCGCTGCCGTGGATATTTACATTGGGGCAACGGAGCCCAGGCTGGACGATCCGTTAAACAAAGTCCATCCAGGTGAATTCCCCTACGGAGGTGGTCACGTAATTGAGGATCTCGTTGCGGGTGATGAGGTCAACCTCAGGGCCGAGGGCTATGGTACTGACTGCTATCCGTGCAAGAGTTATGAAAAGGATGTGACGCTGAACGATATCCCCTACGCCGTACTGCTGAATCCCAGGAACTGTTACCAGAACTATAACTGCGCCGTAAATACCGGTGACAAGACGATCTACACCTACCTGGGGGTTCTCAAGCCCGACATAGGCAACGGCAATTACTGCAGCGCAGGCCAGCTCTCCCCCCTTCTGAACGACCCTTATTACCGAACTATCGGGGTCGGTACGAAGATCTTCCTGGGCGGCGGCCTGGGAGCAGTCATCTGGCATGGAACACAGCACAATCCTGCTGCGGAGCGGAGTGACAACGGAGTGACAACGGCTCCAGCTGGTACCATCGCTGTTATCGGGGATCTGAAGGTTATGAAGAAAAAGTACCTGAGGGGCGCCAGCATGCTCGGATACGGGCTTAGTTTGTTTGTCGGTATGGGTATTCCTATCCCCATCCTCGACGAGGAGATGGCCCGCTTCACCAGCATCAGGGATCGCGATATCTACACCAAGATCGTTGACTATGCTGTTGATTACCCCCAGAGCACAGGCAAGGTCCTCGGAGAGGTCAACTACGAGGAGCTAAGGAGCGGAAGCTTCAAGTTCAACGGAAAGGATATTCCAGCATTCCCTCTTTCCAGCTACTCTGTGGCCCGGGAGATCGCCGAAGAGCTCAAGCAGTGGATAACTGACAAGGGCTTCACGCTGGGAGTTCCCCAGATCCCGCTGCCTGGTTCAAAATGATCGGAACAGGTTTTCAGGAAAGAACCTACCGGAAAGAGGTCGCCCCTCCAGAGGGGTTGACCTCCTTTCGGGTTGTCGTGGAACAGACCGATCTCTGGATCGCGGCGGAAAGGGACCTGGTGGCCGAAGCCTATGAATCGGCGAAGCGGCACCGGGGGATCCTGGAAAGTTACATAGCAAAACATCCAGAATTCGAGACATCTCTTGTGCCGATGGAGGCAGGCGTCGATGCTGATGGTGTTGTGCTCAGCATGCTGGAAGCCGGCATCAAAGCGGACACGGGTCCCATGGCGGCAGTGGCGGGAGTCATTGCCGAAGCGGTAGCAAAAGATCTCGCCCGGCATTCGAATAAGGTTATCGTAGAAAACGGCGGCGACCTTTACCTCAATGGAGACGATGTCCGGACGGTGGGTATCTGGGCGGGCTCATCGCCCCTCAGCGGTCGTGTCGGGATCAAGGTGGAACCGGCGGACGGAATTGCCGTATGTACGTCCTCGGGAACTGTGGGCCCATCGTTGAGCTTCGGCAATGCGGATGCGGCCATCATAACCTCCCCGTCAGGCGCCCTTGCGGATGCCGCTGCCACCGCGCTGGGCAACATCGTGAAAACCAGCGATGACATAGAGCCATCCCTGGACAAGTTCCTCGCGATAGAAGGCATCAGCGGGGCTGTAGTTGTCATCGGCAACGCCATCGGCGCTGCAGGTGAGATCGAATTGGTAAGTGTGGATGATTGATAGTGTCCAACGTCCAATGTCCAACGACCAACGTGATCTTGGATCTTGGATCTTGGATCTTGGATCGATTACAAGTTTTAAACATACAGGAGGCTGGAAATGGAAAAGACACTGATACTGAAGTTTTCGAAGAAAACCTGGAACAAACCGGTTATACACGGGCTCTCCCAGTCTGCCGACCTTGTATTCAATATTCTTGAGGCAAAGGTCCTTCCCAGGCAGGAGGCCTATGCCATCATGAAGCTGGAGGGGCCGGAGGATGAGTTCGAAAAGGGCCTGGAGTATCTGAAGACGGCCAAAGTGATTGTTGAAGAAGTCCCGGACAAAGTCCTGAGGGATGAAGAGAGCTGCATGCATTGCGGTACTTGCACCGCGACATGTCCGTCAGGTGCCCTTTCCGTTGGTCCCCCTCCGGACTTCGACGTTCCCCTGGACCTGGATCTTTGCGTTGCCTGTGGAACATGCGTCAAGGTCTGTCCAGTCAACGCCATGCAGGTGTTTGTCATCTGACCGCTGCATATTCACATTTTGTTATTAACGGCGGGGTCATTTTTTCCCCGCCGTTTTCTTGTGTACATCCCTTCACCCTGATTAAAACTGCTGCGGTAGGAAAGAGGAAGAAGGAAAGAGGAAAGAGGGGTGCTGGCACTGCAATTGCAAATATCACCGCATGGATAAAAATACTAAGATCCAGGGCTTTCAGGACCTCATTCGATTCCTCTCTATAGCCAACGGTTCAGTAAATGAAGTAAGAGCACAGCTCCTTCTCGCTGAAAGACTAGGATACATCGATCACAGCACAACAAATAGACTATTGGATTTAAGCTTTGAGATAACCAAAATGATCAAGGTTTTAAGTAATAGACTAAGATAATTTCTTTCCCAACTTCTTCCTCCTTCCTCCTTCCTCTTTCCTAAACACCACCAGCTTCTTGAAAAACAAGAGGTTGAGAAGGTATGATACTCTTTACCGAAAGAGTTACTTCCAAGAAGAAGAGGGGACAAACCATGAACAACCTTGAAGTTGTGGACGCCTCGAAGGAACTTAACCTCATGCGAGCGCTGAAAGATTACCAGGCACCCTTCGAAGTTGTGGGGGGCTACAGGCTTATTGATGACGGCGAACGGCCTGAAGCAACCGTCATGCTTATTGCCGGCGGGCAGGAGATGCACGAGGCTGACGTGGGCGTGGGACCGGTGGATGCCCTTGCCAATGTGCTGAAAAAATCCCTGGGCCGCCTCTTTCCGAAACTCAAAACCGTCAAACTCATGGACTACGGAGCCAAGGTGATCCAGGGCACAACTGGAACCTCTGCCTACGTTGAAGTATCCATCGTCTTTTCCGACGGCGAGATGGTGTGGAGCGTATCGTCCTCTTCGGACAACATCAACTACGCCTCCTTCCAGGCCCTGCTGGACGGCTACGAGTACGCGATCCACATTCAGACCAGGAACAAGAAGGAATAGCTGCAAGTGCCCATCGACACTGAAGCTTTCTCAAGAATTGTAACCCACGACGATCTGGATGGGATTGTCAGCGCGGCCCTTGTGTCCTCAGTAACGGGAATCGGTTCCTTCTTTTTTACCGGCCCGGTATCTATACAGAGAAGGGAGACCGAAACCACTGAGGGGGACGTCGTGTGCGACCTGCCCTGTCCCGTGAGGTTCGGTATGTGGTTCGATCACCACGCCGGCAACCTGGAGGATATCAGGCTCCGGGGTATGGATATCGACTCCATCCCCGGCCGGTTCGACCTCGCTCCGTCATGTTCCCGGGTCATCTTCGATCATTTTGCCGATAAACATGAGTTTCCCCCCTTCATGGCTGACACTGTTGCGGGTACGGACAGGGTGGATTCCTTCGACTACAAGACCATGGAGGAGTGGCGGGAACCCTTGCCGGAAAGACTCCTTGCCGATTCGCTATTTGCCGCCTTCGGTGACCCGGCTGCGTCCAGGAAATACATGAAACATATGGTTCTGCTGCTTCGCGACGGATCGATGAATGATGCTCTTTCAGATGAGACAGTAAAGTCTTTTGTGGACGAGTACCGGAACCTGGAGAGCCGCAGCATCTCCCTTGTTGAGAAAGACTCCTGGTTTCATCCGGACGACAGCGAAAAGGAGGTCATCATAGTCGATCTCACCGTTCACAACAGGAAACCGGATATCATCAGGAATACGGCTTTTATACTCCATCCCAACGCCCTGGCCGTCCTGCTCGTCCAGAACCTCTTTTCCAGGGGTAAGAAGACCACTAACCTTTCTTTTTCCATGTCGCTGTCGTTCCTGATGAACGCCAGGGAGCATTCCAAGGATATAGGTGAGATCATGCGTGAGTTAAACATCGGCGACGGCCACCCGGGCGCAGGTGCCGGGCAGATACAGTGCGCCGGCAAGGATGAGATGCTCAAGGTAAAGGAAAAGACAGTAGAACAGATCATCAAACAGTGGTATGAATTTGGTTGAAAGTTAAAAGTTGAAAGTTGTTAGTTGTTGGTTGTTAGTTATCCATGGGTCCTGGGTCCCTGACTGAAGGCCAGTGTCATTGCGAGGAGCGCCGCCTAGTGTGGAGCAACGAAGCAATCCTGTCCTCATAATCCTCTCCCTCCTGTCAGGGCGTAGCTTTAGCGTAGACTGATGATGGGAGAGGTTAGGAGAGGGTGAATTACTGTAGCTAGAAACCAGAAACTGGAAACAAGAAACTCCACGCCTGAGCGTGGGGGAGAGAGCCATGGCTGAAACTGAACAGGAAGAGTTTGAAGTACAGGTAAAGGAAGTACCGTCCCTTATGGTGGCGTCGGTTGAATACACCGGGTCCTATGAGGACATCGGCAAGC
>JBGMRC010000064.1:0-2918 GCA_048061075.1 bacterium
CCTGGTGGGAGAGGAAGCCTGCCGTTTATGAAAAACCTTTAACGGCAGGCGAGGAGAGGGGGATATCTTACCACCCTCCCCTTTGTCCCCTCCCATCAAGGGAGGGGTGAGAGTAACCAAACCAATTACTAATTACACATCACTCATCACGATCCTGAATTTAGGACACTGCCTGCCCTGCCTGCCCAGAGCCTGTCGAGGGGAGCTTGTCGAAGGGGAACTCTCTTATCACTTCCCCCCCCCTGCATTATTTCTCAGTTTGTAGCGACAACTCCTTGATAAACCACTTGTTTTTAAGGTAAACTGTTATTGTTCGAGTGATCATTTTGTAACGACAACTATTCGAGGCGTAGTAACAACATGCTGAATCTCAACCGAACACCTTACAGGGTTCTTTTTACTGCAGCCTTCCTTGGAATATTGAGTCTATCTCTATCAATTTGGGTTGCGGTTCATCAACCGTGGCTGGGTGTAGCTTTACAAAGCCAGGACAATCTTCCCGGCGCTTATGTAGACCATGTAGAGAAAAACAGTCCTGCCGAGTTGATCCTCTCTCAGGGTGATAATATCCTTTCTTTGCAGGCTGTGATTGGGCCACCTGTGGAGATCCAACCCTCCGACCTTGTGGAAGATCCGGACATTTTCCCGACACTGGGGGAATACAACGCATTTTTATCCCGCCAGGGGGTCCTGGCCGAAATCCTCCTGGAACCGGTAGTGAAATTGAACCTCGAGGACGGCCGTGAGGTCCGGGTACAGCCGGCCCCTACAAGACCCATTTCCTCCCTCCCTATTCAATTCTGGCTGCTCAACGCCATTGGGATAATCATATTCATGATCGGCGCAGGCGTCCTGTCCGTCCGCCCGAATGACATCGCACCACGACTGTTTTTCGGCTCCGGGATAGGATTGCTCATCTCCACATCTTCCATCGCGGTTATCGTTTCCCGGGAGATCGCCTTTGACCCCGGTTTTTTGGATACTGTCCGCGCAATTTATCATTTTGGTAATGGTACATACACGATCTCCGGAATTGGTCTTCTTTACTACTACCCTGTCAGGTTGAGTTCCTTTCCCTTGACAAGGCTAACGGCTCTGCTTGTGTCATTTTTCTGGTTAAATGAACGATTTGAATGGACGGACTTTCCAGGCCATACCACTTTCATTCAACCAATAATATATTTTGCCATTGGCGTGACCATTGGTTTTCTCCAGTGGAGAAAATCCAGGGGGCGCCCTGTTGACCGGGCGGCGCTCAAATGGTTCCTCGTATCTTATCTGGGCTTCGTCGGTATTGGATGGTTCATCTATTTCGTGCTCAGTCTTATTCACGGCCGCGCCGTCGTCCCCATCAGCGCCGGGCTTGGAGCGATCATGTTCATGTATATCGGCATGGCCCTCGGCATCCTTAAATACCGCCTCTTCGACATTGATCGATGGTGGTTCAACATCTGGCTCTGGTTCTTTGCCGGAGCCTCCATTCTGGCAGTAGATGGTTTGTTGGCATTTACATTAGCCCTTAAACCCTCCATTTCCCTCACCGTGGCCCTTATACTGACCGGGTGGCTTTATTTTCCCGTCCGGCAATGGATCTGGGGTCGAGTATACCGAAAGTCTGCCACCAACCTCGAACACTCCCTTCCCGCTATTGTTGCCGGCATAGTAGATACAGGACGCAGCGGTGATGCCGCATGGGAAAAAGTCCTGAAGGAGGTTTTCAAACCGCTTTCATTCAATAAACTGAGTGAACAGATCTCCGCGTCCAAATTGGAAAAACACGGCGAGGTAATGCTGATCCCCGCTTTCAGTGGCAACAGTACAATTGAACTGGGGTTTGCCAACAATGGTAACCGACTTTTCTCCCCTGCCGATATACACCTTGCCGGTGAGATCCAAAAGATCGCTCTTCAGACAGAGGATCGGCTTGCCGCCTACAACCGGGGCGTTGATGAAGAACGGGAACGGATCATGCGTGATCTGCACGACGACATCGGCGGACGGCTCCTTTCCCTGGTCCACCTGGCTAAAAACAAGAGGGAAAAAACCCTTACCCGGGAGACCCTGAAAGCTCTTCGGGACATAACCTACAGCATAGGCCCAGACAGGAGCGTATCAGTCGGGGAGGCGCTGGCGAACTGGCGCTACGAAATGCGCGAGCGCTGCGACGGGGCCGAGGTCTCACTTCACTGGGAAGCCGACACCGTGGAGGACGACCGCCCAATGACTCCCAGGCAGCTGACGAACATCTCCAGGGTACTGTCCGAGGCAGCGAGCAACGCATTTTCCCACGCCGGATCGAAGAACATCTGGATACGGTGGGAGCAGAAGGACGGCAGTATCAACGGAAACATACGAAATGACGGGAAAATGCCTGAAAACAACACCATAACTTATGGCAAGGGCATTAAAAACATGGAGCGCAGGATATCCGATCTTGACGGCAGTTTCACTTACGAAACCCACCCGGAAGATGGCCTCTTTGAAGTACGTTTCAGTGTGCCCTTTCACACCGAAAGCTGAGATGATCGCATGAAATCAGTCCTCATCGTCGAAGACCACGACGACACACGGCAGTGGTGGGAAGTACATATTACAGAAGCTTTTCCCGAGGCTGAAGCCATGGGGGCTGTCACACTGGAAGAGGCGCGCACTCTGCTGAAGAACCATACATTCGCACTGGCTCTGGTGGACATCAATCTGCCCGACGGATCAGGAATAGACCTGGTAAGGGAAATGGGGGAAACACACCCCGAGACTTACTGCGTCATAACTACCATCTTCGACGACGACACCCATGTTTTCTCGGCATTACAGGCCGGGGCCAAGGGTTATCTCATCAAGGACCAGCCACGGGACAGTCAGATCCAGCAGCTAAAAGCAGTTCTTCACGGACAGCCACCGCTGTCCCCAGGTGTGGC
>JBGMRC010000064.1:3018-7009 GCA_048061075.1 bacterium
GCCTTTGCAGAGCCCTATGCACCCCTCGCCCCCAGGAATGCTTTCGGGAAACAGGCCATGGCCTCGAAAGGCCAGACGATGGCGGATGTCCAGAAGGAATTACCAACAAAAGAGATGGTGGAGATCCCGGCCTATCCTGGCTCCTATTTCGGGTCGGCAGGGGAGAGCAACGGCGTGTTAAGCATGATCCAGTTGATCGCAAAAGACAGCCCCGAAAAAGTCATCGCCTGGTACAAAAAGAATCTTGGCAGCAACTGGCAGTACGTTCCAGGCCTTATCACAGAGCAGCTGGGTGAGGTGGGCGTCTTCGTACAAACGGACAACCCGAATATCGATGCTTTTGACTCTCTCAAGTACAGGCAAATAAGGATCGCCAAGGTGGAAAAACCGGAAGACACGGGCTTTCTGGGAATGTTTCTCGAGATGAAGGGGATAAAGTCCATGATGACCCTGCAGATCAAACCATTTATGTAAGGGGAGCATAAGTGAAAAAAATAGTTTTTTTAACCGGTTCTGTCCCCGTCGTTTTATCCATTCTGCTCTTTTCACCCGGTGTCTCCAGGGCCGGGTGCGTGAAAAGGGATCTCACGTCCGGTGAGCAGGCCTTCTATGAGCAGGTCAGGACTGCCATGGACCAGGGCCTCCCTGCACCTGAAGGCTGGCGAAGGAGAGATTCCTGGATGAACGTGCCGAAGACGGTCTGCGAGGGATTCGAAAAGTACCCTGTACGCTACATTGGACTGCTCAAGTTCACCGAGATCACGGACCTGGATCGCGCAAAAGAGGAGATGGGCAGAAAACAAAAGGAGCTCGAAGACAGGATCATGGAGGCCTCCAGCCGCGGAGACTTCGCGGAGATGAGCCGCCTTCAAAGCGAGATGCAGAAATTTTTGACTGAAAGTCTGGAAAAGCAGCTAAAGCTCATGGAAGCTTCCAGGAATGCCCCCAAGCCGCTCCAGATGATCGCCAAGTTCAGTGTGAACAACAAGCGCAAGGCTATCGGCAAAAAATACGATATCCCTGCCCTGCCCCATACAACCAAAACTTTCGAAGTGGTCAACTCCCAGGGAACCGAACGTGAGAGGGTCTCGAAGATACTCCTTATCGGCAATTGGAAGGTGGAGGATTTCATAAAGAACTGGAACTTGATACGGCCAGATGTACCCTATGACGCCATAGGCGGTATCCACCTGAGGCTGTCGGGAAAGCGGCAGCAGGTGGAAGCCTACCTGTCAAAGGATGCCGACATCGGACTCATCGAGAGTGCAACGAAATAAACCCTTGAGAGACTGTACCGCAGGTAAGTTCGCTGCAGTCACGGTAAACTTCATTCCGTGTCCTGACTATGGAACAGAGGCTGTGAAAGACAGGATTCATATGAATGCATTAAAGGCAGCAGCCATCACCCTCTGCGTCAGCCTGGTTTTCCTGGGTGCCACCCTTGCCCATGCTCGCCCTCCGAGATGGCAGGGAGGCAATCTTCAGACTGGCCCTGCGGCAGAAGGTGCTGTTTCAGACACGCCCGAGAGTTTTGAGGTTCAGTGTCCTACTGCCTATCCGGGGATCAAGGGAGAACTTCTCCCAACCGGCTGGGTTGCCTTCGGAAAGGGCCAGCCTGCCAAACTCATCAGTTCTCAGGTTCAGGACCAGTATTTGTACTGTGTTTATACGATCCCGTCCACTGGAAGACAGGTTCATTCCAGCGTACAGCGGCTCATCCCCAAGGGTTATACCTGCGTATCCGATGGGGCGGGGAGGTTTGAGTGCAGCGAGGACTAAACATGGGCCCCACCCAGCCAGGTATACCCGTCTGCGGGTGCAAGCCATTTTGAAGGAGGTAAAAACAATGAACCGGAAAATATCACCTGGAGCAATTTTTCTTTCGCTGACCCTGGTGGTTTGTATGATCCTGCTCCCCACCGTCCCTGCATGGTCGTGGGGGAAAAAAAAGCCGGATAACAGAAAAACGGTAGCGGTCTACGAAGTCAAGAGCATGGTTCGTGAAGTGGACCCCACACCGTACACGGAGTTCGTCACTACCACCCTGATAAAAAAGGGAAAAAAAGTCTTCAGGGTTCTTGACAGGCAGCAGTCAGTCTACGCCGAAAAGCAGCTGAACCAGCAGGGGATGACCACAGGGGATGCGGCCCAGTCCCGCCTCATCGGGGCTGACTTTATTTTCGTTGTAACTATCACGGAAGCAAATGCTCAGGCCTCCAGGAGCGGGGCCGCAGGCACTTTCAAAGGTGTGGGTATCGAATCCAGCGGAGAGAAGGCCGAGATAGGCGTGGACATAAGCGTTCAGGACGCTAAAACAGCCGAAGTCCTCGACTCAGTCCACGTCACCAAAAAGCTCTCTGAGGGGGGCTTCTCCGCAACGGGCCTCGGCAACCTCTTCAAGAAAAACAAGAAGCTCAAGGGCCTGAACCTGGGGGTTAGCAAGGACAAGAAAACCGGCATCGACAAGGCGATAATGGCGGCCATCGAGGACGCTATCGGTCAGATAGTTTCGGGTTACGAACCGGAGGATGAGGGTGAGGGTGAGAAATGCGGGGAAGAGGGTGAGGATGAGAAATGCGGGGAAGAGGAATAGGGTCGGGGAATGAAGAGATCTCAGGCAGTTATGATAGCGGTGCTGCTGACTGCAGCCATGACATTGCCGGCTCACGCCAGCTCTTACCGGCAAAATAAAGGGCGAGTGACCCTTCTGCCGGCTACCTCTGAATGGTTCGAAGCCCGCTCTGACTATCGGCCCGGGTCAGCACTTGGCCGCAATGGAGCCTTCGGAAAAGGCTATTACTCCATCTATCTTATGGATCTGGCGCCCGGGACTGACTACACCCTGGGACTGCGTTACCCCGCCGACTCTGCGCAAAAGCCCGCGGTACTGCTCTTTGACAACTGGCCCGGGGAACCCGGGGCAAAAAGATACAAGTTCCCCATGGGGCCTGTCGTACGCACCAACTACGAAAAGATTGAGTACCGATGGCGGCTTGCTGTGTCACCACGCAGCGAGGGCAGCCTGGCGTTTCTCGTTGTTGAGTCAAAACAAAACTTTTCCGGGACGGCCGATCCTTTCAGGTATTTCATCTACCTCACCACGCCTGCGATCTCGCCCATCCGGCAGATCGGTGAGGGGATCACCTACCTGCGCGGGCCTTCGGACCTGATTTTGCCCGAGCCATCCGGTACCGTCCAGTACGTAGTCGAGTACCCCTACACCATGACAGGTGACCGCCGCGGCCGGGAATTCGACTCCGACGGCAACCTGATCAAAAACGGCAATTTCAGTCGGGGACTCCGGTACTGGGAGGTGGCCGCATCGGACAGCAGCGCCAACGGCAGCGGACAGGTGTCCGTGGGAAATGACGGACTGCGCCTGGGAAATGTTAACCCCGGCGAGTCGGCAGGAGTAAGACAGTCCATAAAAAGGTACGTAAGAGACGCCCGTTCACTGCTGTTCTCATCCAATTTGAAGATCGACGACCCAACTTCCATGCGTCTTCGCCAGAGCGATGACAACCCCATGCTCCAGATCAGCATCTGTTACGTTGATAAAAAGGGAAATGAGCACTGCGGGGAAGACGCTTACCGTCGTAATTTTACTACCACCGGCAAGCGATCGAAAAACAGCCGGTGGATAGAGGTTGAAAACGGCCGATGGTACAGGTTCGAGGAGGAGATCATGGACCTTTTCCCGAAGCCCAACGTCATCGAATCCGTCAGCGTTACGGGTATTGGATTAAAGGATACCGAAGCATGGATAGACTCCATCAGCCTTGTTGTCAGGTGATGAATGCCCATGTTTTGGGGAGTTTAACTCATATTTACCATGAGAAGGAGGGAAAAGATGAGATCAGGCAATTGGGTATTGTTCATATTAATCGTCGCAGCTGTTGCGGCAGGGTTTATCTTCAGTGCACCGGCAGATTCCCTCGCCGCAAAGGCGAAATTCGAGGCCGGTGTTACCCCGTCCACCCTTAGCCTCTCG
>JBGMRC010000065.1:0-6959 GCA_048061075.1 bacterium
GACATGCCCGGGTAGAGGTAAACCTTTATTCCGTTGGCCAGCATGGCATTGGCTGCAAGTGCATTACTGGAGTTCATTGTGCTCCAGTTCCCGTTTTCAGGGAGGATGACCCTGACATCAACCCCCCGGCGGCGTGCCTTTACCAGTTCGTAAAGGAACTTGTCATCTGAAAAGTACGCATTCTGAATAAAGATGCGCTTTTTAGCGTTGCGAATAGCTGCTATCTGCGTGCGGTAGATCTGGGAATCTCCGGATCTGGTGAACAGGACCCGGACCGGGTAGCCAAGATCATCTGCCTCTTTTTTCTTGCGCTTTAGCTTGTATATGAGCTTTTCGAGATCTCCAAGGAAACCCGCATGGGCCCAGGCCCGGTTGAAATCGTTCTGTAAAATATCGACCACTGGACCTTCCACTTCCATCATCATGTCGTGCCATTCGTAACGATATTCCCTGCCGATGTTCATTCCCCCGATGAAAGCTACTTTACGGTCCAGGATGGTGGTCTTTGAGTGGTCAAAGAAGAGGAAGGGATTGGTTCTCTGCCGGACTCTGACTTTTGATCCCTCTTTAAGGAATGCCCTGACGGAATTTGGTGCCTTGTGATCAGCCGGGATGCGCTCCGAATCCACCTTTGTCGCCATAATGGTTCCCGCGCCATCCAGCATTACCCTTGTGTCGACCTCATGAGACCGCTTCTTGAGTATTTCCCCGATCCTGATGGCATAATCGTCATTGTCGAAAATATATGTTCTGAGGTGGATCGACTCCGTGGCTTCATTTATCCTCTGGATCAGTCTGGGGAAGAATTCATCACCGTCTATCAGGTAACGTATAGTGCCCTTTGAGGAGGGCGTTTCAGTTATCTCATTAAGCTTTTTTTCCCATTCAACGAGGTCCATGCCGTTATTGTCGGAAAGAGGAATTACCCCATCCTCTTTTGACCTTGAGAACCAGGTCCACCTGAGAGCGTCCGCGATGGTATCCACCGTCATGAATAGCAGGCGCTGTGCGGAGGTAAATGGCCTGGTGATCATGCTGATCTGGCTCCATACCCCATGTGCTATAGCCTGCAGATTTTTATTGCCGGCAGCCTGTTTGCTGTCGGATTCATTGCTTTCAGACTCACCTGAAAGGCTGTCAGCGACGGCTAATCTGTATTCCAGCTCTTTGATCGATTCTGCTGTCATATTTATATCCGGCTCCCGACTTATAAAGCCGGCCGAGGCGGTTACCGGCATGACAATGTATAGCAACAGGAACAATACGGAACACCAACCGATGGTCCATGATCTGAATTTTGTTATCTTCTTTTCCATTTTTCCGGTCTCCTTGCATGGAGGAGTTCAAGGTATGTGCCATGAAAGAGGAAGAATGGAATATGCTTCTAACTAACTGTAATAAAAGGATTTATAGGGAATTATGATTTGAGGTTACGGGGTCGGGTGTGAACGGATCTTCATACATTTAATTTCGAGGTGTGAAGGTGGTTTCGCAATAGGTAAGAGTGCGAAAAAATAGGATCTAGAGAGTTTTCAGATATTTTATGAGTGCCTCTATTTCCGAATCAGTCAAATACCCGTATGGGGGCATATCCGTGCCCCCTTCACGTATCTGGGATCTTATGTTTTCATCAGTTAAGGGCATTTTCCGAACGGGAGTGACTTTGAGGTTGAACAGCCCCTTCAATCCCGGGCCGACTTTCGTTCTGGTGGTATTCGCATTGTGACAGATGCCGCAATTATTCGAAAAGACCTTCTTTCCCTCTACTACGGAGTCTTGCACTTCAGTTTCCGGAACAGCTCCTTTTATCTCCCTCGCACGGTTCCCTCCCACCCTGGTTTTAGCGATTATGTAGCTCTCGGATGTAAAGGGGTACTTCATTATCGGAGAGTTGTAACAGCGGATATCAGCAGCGACGAAGTACCAGTCCTCGGGGCCAGTTGGATTTCCCGGGTGCTTGTACTGAAGGGTATATGTGCCGTCAGGGTAAATTTTCGCCCAGGGAAGCATCAGCTTCGGAGGCCTGAACCTGAAAGCCTCTCCGGTAGCGCTGTTCAGGCCCAGGATCTGGTGGGAAAGGTTTTTATTCGGGTCGGTGACGTCGAGATATATGTCAAATCCATTGGCGACCTTTTCGAACCGGACGGAGGTGATTATCGGTGCTTCCTTGACAGCAGGGTTTGGCGGCAGGGAGAATTCGAAATAGTTGTCCTTTCCGCCCTCAACCTGGATACTCAGTGGGAAATAGATGTGGCCTGTCGCATACAGGTGTATCCCGTATCCGCCGGGTTTGTCCACATTTACCTTGAAATTCCCGTTCTCATCGATGAGGCCGCCGAACCTGAAGTTTTTACTGTAGAGCCTGCCCTTTTCCAGGAAGACGACACCTGTAACCGGTCCGTTGTTGGCGGCAACAACCTTCCCGCTGACAGTAGTTACGGGCCTGTACTTCATCTCGGCCATGATCTCTTTACTCGGAAAGAGTAATCCGATCTGAAGTATTAGCAGTAATATGGCTAGATTTAAAACTTTATGGTTCATACTGTTTCATTTCGTCTTGTTGATGGTTTCTTTATAGGCTGGCAGCATCCCTGGCCGCAGCACCTGTCCCTTTGATACGTCCGCCAGGAATGCGGCAAGAGAAGTGATCTCAGCCCTGTCCACGACGTAACCGCGTTCTTCCATGTGAAGGATCAGGAAAGTATCGATAGTGATAACCTTTTTTACTCCTCTGTGGTATCTGGGGAAGGTTGTGAAGCTCAATTGCAGTGGAATCTTACCCTTACCTGAGATCTTTTTCTCCACTCCATGGCAACTGGTACATCCCGAGGGACCATCGCGATAAAACAGATCCTTCCCTGCATTGACGGAAATAGCCAGCTCGTCAAGGTCCATTGAGGCTGGTTTCGTATCCCGTGAAAGGCCGGGTGTTACAGGTTGCCCGTCGCCCCACCACGAGATATACGCGGCAAGATCCTCCGCCATAGCTTCCCTTCCGCTTTCCGGCAGATCGGTATGTGTCGCAAGGGTCTCCAGAACAACCTGATGAAGGGTCTTGACCGAATAGGGTGTACCGTTAAAGACTTCGACTTTAGGGTACCCTCCAGCCCACCCGGTCATCTGGTCGTAATTCAGGTGGCAGTTCACGCAGGCCATTTTGTCCTCGGCAAAGCTCGTCTGAAACATGCGCCATCCGTTTATGGCGCTCTGCCGGTAATTTGTTTCCAGCTGGTTCAACGATCGTTGTGCCGGAAAAGAGGCCTCGTCCGCTGCCCATAGGACCCCGGGAAGAAATACAAAAGCCAGGAGTAAAGTAACTGATAAAATTGTGTCTTTCATCTGGTTGATGATGATAGTACATCAATCTGACTGATCGCAGTTATAGAAATAATGCTATACGATTATGTGATCTAATGAGCCGGGGGAAGGCATTGCCTTCCCCCCGTTACAGTTCGGAGAAAAAAAGTTACGGATTATTTTATCGGACCTGTATAGACCCAATCGTTCATTTTCTGGATACTGTGGCAGTTGATACAGCCTTTTACCTTGCCCTCAGCCTGGACTGCCCCATCGGGGGCGTATTTGGCCCAGAACCAGTCACCCGCGTCGGCGTTGTAGTCCTGGATCCTGTACATTACCGTTACGGAATCCAGCTCCTTTTTGGGAGTGTAGTTTTCTTTTACAAGGATAGCGCCATTGGGAAAGGAGCCGGTTTTCTTATTAATGGTCTTGAGTGCTCCTTTTGAAACGTATGTGGTCAAAAAGGCGCCGTGGGGTTGCAGTCCCTTGTAAAATTCGCCTTTACCTGGCCAGAGTGCCCATTTTTTGTAGGGTTCTGTCTGGGTTATGTACTTGTAAACCGTTTTACCGTCGGTCTTTTTCTGGATACTGGTGGATTTCATGCTGAATGCCCACGCCGTCATCGGTACTGCGATAAGGGAAAACGCGATAAGTATAATCATTGTTCTGCGTGTACTATTCATTATTTCCTCCTTTAAAGAAGTCTCCTGGGTAATTTTTTGGCCTCCGGGTTGACGACAAGCAATTAACAGTCGAAAAGCACGTCGACAGCTAATATCAGCAAGTTTAGCAGAGTTTTACGAATGTGCATAAAGGGCGGGCTCCTGGGAGCGCCTGGAAAACAGGAATACCTCCAGTCGGAATGTGGATTCATGATATCCGGGTCAGGGTCTGTGGAGGAATTTAAATAATACTTGTTTTTATTTAAGGCATATGTTAGTTACCCCGTCAAAGTATAGGTGTATTCAGGATGTCATCAGCAAATATAACAGAGACGTAACGAAGTCCGCACAGTTCGGAACAGCTGTGCGTTTTTTTTGGCATCAGGGCACATTGCTCTGCTACGAAGCAGTACAAAGAAAGAGAAGGAGAGAAAAATGGCAGAAGGTTCAGTAAAGTGGTTCAATGAGGCTAAGGGTTTTGGTTTTATCGAGCAGGACGAGGGTCCGGATGTTTTCGTCCACTACTCGGAGATCCAGGATGAGGGTTTCAAATCGCTGGCTGAGGGCCAGAGGGTAAGCTTTGACATAGTCGAAGGCCAGAAGGGACCCCAGGCGGCAAAAGTAGTTAAATTATAATAACAGAATTTGAGATGTAATCTCATGCGCCCCGCCGGAAGGCGGGGCTTTTTTATTTTATTTCGAGTCGAATCTCCTTTGTCCCACCATAAAGCAGTACTCCCTTCGATCCTGCCAACGCCGGCACGCCGACCTGTCACGACGAAGCCATACTTTTCCATGGCGAAGATGGATACGCCGATACGAATAAGCCCAGCCTTTCGGCTGGGCTTATATGGGTGGCTTCCGGCTCTAACAGCTGATTTTTTCTGATACTATTTCGGAATCTCGCTCATCGGGATACCCAGTGCCTTGGCCACACCTTCGCCGTAGGCCGCGTCGGCCTTGGAGCAGTTACCGATATGACGGATCTTGATCTTCCTGGGGGCGTCTCCCATGGCCCTCGCGGTGTTCTCGAAGAGTACCTTCTGCTGTTCGGCGCTCATCAACCTGAACAGATTGCCGGGTTGGGAGTAGTGGTCATCATTGTCCTCACGGTGGTTCCAATGGTCGGCCATACCTTCAAGAGAGAGTGGTGGCTCCCGGAAGTCGGGCTGCTCCTGCCATTCACCGTAACTATTGGGTTCATACCCAAGAGTTCCACCATGATTGCCATCCACCCGCATTTGGCCATCACGATGGAAAGTGTGCATCGGGCAGCGCGCTGCGTTTACAGGGATCAGGTGGTGGTTAACGCCTAGACGGTAACGCTGAGCGTCACCGTAGGAGAAGAGCCGCCCCTGAAGCATTTTGTCCGGAGAAAAACCGATACCTGGCACTTTGTTAGCAGGATTAAAAGCAGCCTGCTCAACCTCGGCATAGTAGTTCTCAGGATTTTTGTTCAGTTCAAGCACGCCCACATCCATGAGCGGGTAGTCTTTGTGCGGCCAGACTTTTGTCAGGTCAAAGGGGTTGAAGGGGAACTTAGCGGCGTCCTTCTCCGACACTACCTGGATCTTCACGTCCCACTTGGGGAAGTCGCCCTTCTCGATGCTTTCAAGCAGATCGCGTTGATTGCTTTCCCTGTCCTTGCTGACGATCGCCTCGGCTTCCTCGTCGGTGAGGTTCTTGATCCCCTGCTGGGTCTTCAAGTGGAACTTGACCCAGAACCGTTCGTTATTCGCATTGATCAGACTGTACGTATGACTGCCGTAGCCGTTCATGTGGCGGTAAGAGAACGGGATCCCACGCTCGCTCATGGTGATGGTGACCTGATGCAGGGACTCAGGTAAATTGGTCCAGAAGTCCCAGTTATTGCGGGCACTACGCATATTGGTTTTTGGATCTCGCTTCACGGCGTGATTGAGGTCCGGAAATTTGAGCGGATCTTTCAGGAAGAACACCGGCGTGTTGTTGCCCACCAGGTCCCAATTGCCTTCCTCGGTGTAGAATTTCATCGCAAAGCCGCGTATGTCGCGCTCGGCGTCAGCGGCGCCACGCTCGCCGGCCACCGTGGAAAAGCGGACGAATAGCTCGGTTTTCTTGCCGATCTCGGAGAAAATTTTGGCTTTAGTGTACTTGACGATGTCTTGGGTAACCGTGAAGGTGCCATAGGCGCCGGAGCCCTTGGCATGCATACGGCGTTCAGGGATCACCTCACGGTCGAAGTGAGCGAGTTTCTCTAAGAACCAGACGTCCTGCAGCAGTTGCGGACCACGGGGTCCCGCAGTCATCACGTTCTGATTATCGGCAACGGGTGCGCCGACGTTGTTGGTCAGTTTCTTTTTCATATTGCTACCCCCTTTTTCCTTTAAGCTTCTGGTATGGGTGTTTTATTGTTAGCGCAAGCGAGACAGACACCCCTCACTTCTATCTGCGCCGTTTCCACGTGGCCAAAGGATTTCACGGACTTCGAGATCTGCAAAACATCGAGTTCCGGGCTGTAGAAGTCCCGCGTTAACCCGCACCGGATGCATACGAAGTGGTGATGCCGGCTCAGGTTTGCATCAAAGCGGGTTCTTTCCCGGAGAGGCCCCATAATATTGATAAGGTTCAGGTTGCTTAGCAACCAGAGGGTTCGATACACTGTATCCAGCGATACTGTTGGGATCTGTTCACGCACCCCTTGAAAAACCGTCTCAGCATCGGGATGGTCGCCGGTTTGCGCGACCTCACGGTAAATCTCCATGCGCTGATGGGTGAGCTTCACACCAGCGTTACGGCACAGGTCCATGAAGTTTTCCATCCGCTGTTCGATTTTTCCTTTACTGATCTGCATCGCTGGCCCCTAGATAAGAAGAATTCTTAAATAGTAATAAGGCAGGAAGTAGGAGCTGATGTCAAGAGCGAATTTTAATGGTGTCAACACGTGGTGCCATTGTGAGCCAAGGCGACTGGGGACAAGCTTCCGTCTTCGCTAAAGCTACGACGTGACAGGTACTC
>JBGMRC010000066.1:0-6950 GCA_048061075.1 bacterium
AGCCCGGTTTTGGCGGAGTGGCAGTCCAGACAGACGTTGCCGTCAGAGTGGCAGGTCTGACATGATTTGAGTGTTTTACGGGCCTCGGCGGCATGGGCGATGCTCCAGTCCTGGGAGGACAGGGCTCCTCCCGGGTGGCAGTCGCCGCACTGGGATAGCGTGAATGTCTTATGCAGCGGCCCGCCGGCACCGGCCTCGATCTTGGTCCAGCTTTCCCTGTGAGAGACTATTTTGAGGCGGTCTCGCTGAGTGCGGCTGTGACAGTCGCTGCAGGATTTCTCGGTATGACACGTGAGGCACTCCTCGATCTGGGCTCCCGTTGCCTTGAGTGGATGAACAACTCTAAAACGTGATGTGTGAGTTTCAGGAACGCTCTCGGTCCTGACGGTTCTTTTTGTAAGGTCCGGATTGAGCTCACCGCCCTTATGACAATCCGCACAGGAAGACAGGGTGTGACAGCTACTGCACTCCGCGTCGGGTTCGGCAGAAGCGCGGCCATGCTGATTAACCCATAACGGAGTATGTGTTTTCGTTGGTCCCAGAACAGTTTCTAATATGTCCTCTTGGGTGTGGCACTCCATGCATACGGACCGTTCAGGTGTGATGCTGAGAGCCAGAGGTTTGTGGCACTTTTCGCATTCACTTACTTCGTTATCACGGTGCACCTCGTGGGAGAACCTCACAGCATGGGCCGTTCCGGCGATGACCAGCACGAGTGATATTCCAGCAATAAGTATTCCCAGCAAACGTATGTTGAGAGTCAATGGTTTGTTTTTCATATCAGAGCTCCAGAGAAAAAGACAACCTGCCGGCCCAGGTAGGATTGAGCAGGATCTCGTCATCACTTCGTTCAAGCCTGACCGTTAACCTGGACCTGGTTGAAAGTGTCCAGTCAGATCCGAGGAAAGCGGCGTAACTCGTTACGTTATCTTCTCCACTATTCTTGGTGTTGGCAATGTCGCCGCCGATTCCGAGGCTCAATGACGGCAGGACCGGGGCAGAAGCGCCCAGGGAAATTTCGATCATTTCCCCTCCAAAGCCCTTGTGCTGGGTCAGGTTACCCTTCAGGCGGGAGTTTCCGGGGGTCCACCGGCCGCCTATCGTATAGCGTCTGCCTCCGGCACCTTCGCTGAAGTGCTCGCGCGCGTATTCTAAAAGGTATCTTACATCCCTGGCAGGGGTGAAGAGTAGCGAAAAAGCTGATTCCTGGACCGGGTCGATAGCGAAGACGCTGTAAATGGAATCGGAATCGAATTGAAAAGTGTTCTGGGAGTATTGAAACCCTGCCGAAAGGCGGTCCGAAAAGAAGAGGCGTGTTCCCAGCAGCATTTCGTGCAGCGTTCGGGACATCAGGTCGTAATTGATGGTGAAGTATGCCTTTGTAAAGCGGTGCCATGAGTAGGACCAGTCAGCAGCCAGCAGTTCGGTGAGCAGCGATCCGCCGGCAAAAGTCCTCGCATAGTCCATGGAAAGATACATACCAGATTTGATCAGGTAGTTGAAACCGATTCCGAAGGCCCGGTCATTGTCCGGGTCATCCCCTGTGACGTTCGCCAGAAATCCCCAGCGTGTATTAAGGGTAATGGGACCTGTTGTCAGGTTAGCTGATGCTCCATCCAGCAGTAATGGTCCTGTAAGGGGACTGACTGTCTGTCTTCCCAGTGTGAGGGATCTACTCATCTCACTGTCGGACAGAGACAGGGCCAGAGAATAAAGCCGGTTGAGCTCATCATCATTCGGGTCAAACTCATTCTGGATGCCGGTGACCCTCCCCGAGGCTTCTATTTCCAGTCTGTACAGTCCAAGTCTGCCCCTGGACCTGAGATCGAAGTATTCCGAGACGCTGGAGTTTGAGGTTTCATCCTCTTCCTCCCAGGAGTTGATCACAGTAACAGCCCTGCCGGCAATATCCGCCAGAGCGGAGGCCGGCATGATAACGCAAGCGAGCACCGAGAGGATTATCGATGTTGTTAGAATGTTTTTAAGACCCGGCTCCAAGAAATCAGGCACCTTTCCCTTAAACAAAATTCAGGCTCAAAAAGCCATGGATGGACTTTTTACGACCCTTTCAAGAATGTAGATTTACAACAGGGCCTGCTGCTTGTCAAAAGTTTTGGTGCCTGGAAAAAGGATTGGTTCCCCGCGATTGGGGTATCTCAGTGCTTAGTTCTGCTGGGAGGATCCGGGATCAGCATTTCGTTGACAAGTTCGCTCATCTCTTTTGTGTGGTCGGTGGAGATCTCCGAAGCCAACTCGTACAGGATCTGGGATGGATCTGCATCATCAAAGAAGGTGGCCAGGTAAAAAGATATTGTAAGGAGGCGATGGATGGCGTCTTCCAGTACTTCCGCCGCCCTCATGACCTTATCCGTGGAGTCGATTTCTATTATAGCCCAGCCCATGTAGGTCTCGAGGTCTGACTTTATCTCATTGAGGTATGTGCTTATCTCGTTCCTGAAATCTTTTGCCAGCTTGTTTTTCACGACATGTCCTCCTCTGACAGGTTGCTCACCTGATATAGGTAAAATGCACTCTTGTCAAGATGTCCCTGAAACCCTGCAAACAGTAACTTCACAGCCTGCTGTTTTAGGAATTCGCTGTACGGGATGGGGTTATGCGAAAATCTCAGACCTGAGGCTGCTTGCGGCGAGAGACGTTGGGTTGTATCATTTTCCTTATGCTGTATTGTAGTAACTTCCGGAATTTCCACGGAGATGGAGAGATAAATGAAAGCAGGTTCAGCACAAATCAGCCCGATTGAGGCTGTTATTTTCGATATCGGAGGCGTTCTGCTGGACTTTGACCATTCCAGGACCTGGAAATCCCTGGGGGAATTAGCCGGAGTTGACTGGGAGAAGGTCCGAGATTATCTGCTGGAGAACAGGCTCAGAATAGAGCACGAACTGGGGGAAATATCATCAGAGGAGATTTTCAGGCGGTACAGTCAAAAGTTTCAGCCGGATCTTACCTACGAAGAGTTTTACTCGGCGTGGGCACAGATCTTCAGTGAAAAGAAAGATGTGATAGAGGTGGCAAGGTCGATCTCCCAACGTGTGTCGATCTATGCTCTTTCAAATACTGACCCGATACACTTCAAATACATCGTTGATAACTATAGTTTCCTGGATTTCTTCGACGGGAGGATTCTTTCCTTCGAAGTGGGCAGCAGAAAGCCGGAAGAAGAGATTTTCAGGTCTGCAGTCGATCTGACGGAATGTGATCCTGCTGCCTGTCTGTTCTTCGATGATATTGAAGAACACGTCAGGGCGGCGGCGACAGTGGGCATAACATCTCGCAGGTTTGTCAGTATGGAGCAGATAAAAAAGGATCTTTCAATGTACGGACTCATTAGCGAGAAGGATAAATAACAATACCCGGGGTAAAGCTATGAAAACTGTTTTCAGGTTGGTGATCCTGAGCCTGGCCATATTGGTTCACTCAGATATCAAAGCGATACCGGCTGGCGAGGATGTCACGGGTAACTATTTTTTTGATAACGGCCTGGAAGTCAGGCTTATACATCGCCAGGCAACACCACTGGTAAGCACCCTGGTCCTTGTAAAATCCGGTTATGCCATGGAAAGCATGGAGCAGAAGGGCTATTCTCATCTTCTGGAACATCTGATCTTTAGCGGGACCGATCGGCGAAGCAAAGGGCAGATCATGAAAGAGGTGGAGGGTGTCGGCGGGTACATTAACGGGTTTACCAGGGCGGATTACACCGGTTACATTGTGGTAGGTCACAGGGATTACAACGATGACCTGATGGATCTTCTGTCCGATATACTCTTTAATTCCCTGATCGAAGATACCGCGCTTGATGAAGCACGCAGGGTTGTAGTGGAGGAGATCCTGAGGGAAAAAAGCAGACCCGGCGCGAGGATCGATGAGGTATTCCAGAGGCTTCTATATCCGCAAAGCCCCTATTCCCATACTGTCCTTGGAAGTGAGAGCAGCCTGGCATCCGCCACAAGACAGCGGATAAAAGATTTCTACCTGAGGACCTACCGTCCCGACAATATGATCCTGCTCATATCCGGCGGCTTCGATGAGGGGGCTACCCTCCGGACTCTCGAGCGTACCTTCGGCAGCTTGAGACCAGGGGGCAAGACAGGAAATGTACCAGCCGCCCCGCGCCTGGCAGGGCGTCGTATCTACAATCTGAGGGCCGGGGTTCCTGATGTCCAGGTGAGGGTCGGATTCGCCGGTCCTGATCCCAGGGATGATGACGCCGAGGCCCTTGAACTTCTGGGGTCCATTCTCGGTGGAAGGGGAGGGCTGCTTGTAAAGGCTCTTGAAAGCGCCGGCATGAAACCACGCTCGGTGAGCGCATCGTTGAATATCAACAGGAATTTTTCCCGCTTCGTAATAACGGCCGGCTTTCCCGGGGAAACAGATCCCCATAATGCCCTGGAGGTGATACTTACAGCAATTCCTGTGGCAACCAGGGGGAGCATTACACTTGAAAGGGTGATCGAGACGCGTGAAAAACTGGTATTCGAAGAGACTGTAGGTCGCGAGAAGATCCAATATTTTCTCATGGAGAAAGCTCCATGGGCTGTATCAGGAGCGCCAGGACAGGGGTTCTCGGCGGGAAGGTGGGATAATCTGGGTCCGGATGAACTGAACAGGGCCTTCCGTTCCTTCCTGGTAGATAAGCCCTACGTTGCCCTGCTGGTTGTTCCCGAAACCGGTCTGGATGTGATAGAGGGAACCACCCGGGAACCTTTGTTAAGGAAAACACTTGATAACGGGATCACGATAGTCGCCGAGGAACGTCCGGGCTCGCAGGTGTTTTCCATGCACCTGATGACCAGGCGCCGTTCGTCTATGGAACCTGAAGGGAAAGATGGCATTGCAGATTTTATGCACCGCCTGCTGTCCCGTGGCACTGACGAACGTTCAAGGGAGGAGATAGAGGATGAACTGAGGAAGCTGGGTGTCTCCCTGTCCACGGCGGGGAATCCGACAAGTCCTTTCGGCGACTTCTATACTTCTCGCACGTACTCATACATCAGAATGGAATCTCTTCTGGATAAGGCCGAAAACGCGGCCTCTCTGATGGCCGAAATGGTGCTTTCACCGTCTTTTCCCGAAACCGAGATCGAAGATGTCCGAAAGGAAATGCTGGATTTTATTTCGTACAGAGATTCTCGCCCCTCCTCGGTTTCTTCAACAATTCTTGCCCGGCATCTTTACAGCGGCGTACTTGCCGGTGATATACTCGGTACACCTGATTCCATTCGATCGATCACAAGGAAAGATTTGCAGGAATTTCACCAGGAATATTTTACAGGGAATAATATAATCCTTTCAGTAGTGAGCGGCCTGCCTGCGGCTGAATCCATGGAGCTTGCCGAATCCCTCTTCAGCGCGCTACCTGAAGGACAACCGCCGGCAGCCATAGTTCTGCCGATCACAAAGGAGCAGCATGTTGCAAGGAGCAAGCTGGGCAAGCCCCAGGGAGCGGTGGCTATCGGTTCCATTACTGGTGAAATTGAAGGGGAATACCTGCCGGCATTGTCTGTGGCTTCGGGAATATTAAATCAGCGGATCGCTTTTGTCCTGAGGGAGAAAGAGGGCCTTGCCTATTCAGTGAGAGCGTCACTTTCCAATCTGGACGGCCACTCCCTGTTTCTGCTCAGTATGGGTTCAGCGCCGGACAAAATAGAGAGGGCAAGGAAGAGCATCCGGCGTGAGATAGAGTCCATTCGCAGGTCAGATGTCACACAGGAGGAGATTAATATAAGAGTTAACGCCATCTTTGGCAGGTTGCAGATGAGGATGCTGTCCTCCATAAACCGCGCTTATTATCTGGGGCTCTCGGCAAGGAACGGGCTCGATCATGCCTTCGGTGAAGATTATCGCGGATTACTGATGTCGGTGACCCCGGATGATGTAAAAAACGTCTGGACGAGGTTCCTTCCCCGGAAGAACCTGGTAGAGGCTATCGTAAGGTAAGCAGAGAGGATCACGGTGCTGACCAAATCCCTTACAACACTGGTTCTGCTGCTGCTGGCTGTATTTCTCCTGGCACGATGGCAGGAAAAGCACGCTGTTTTCTTCCCAACGAGGGAATTTCTGGGAGAACCTTCGCACTTCGGATTGAAGTACGAGGATGTTTATTTTACTGCCGGTCCGGGTGTGAAGCTTCATGGATGGTACGTTAAGGGCAGTACGGACACCACGGTCCTGTGGCTTCATGGCAATGCGGGCAACATATCGGACCGTGTTGAAATTCTGGTGTCCATGACCCGGAACCTGGGGGTTTCCAGCCTCCTGTTCGACTTCCGCGGCTACGGTAAAAGTACAGGAAAGCCTTCCGAAGAGGGCCTTTACTCAGATGCCGAGGCGGCTTTTGACTGGCTCGTTAAAGAGAAGAAGACAGACGCGGGATCTGTGATCGCCTATGGTCACTCCCTCGGGTCAGCGGTTGCTGTTGATCTTGCTGTCAGGGAAAAGGGGAAGCTGGGTGGTATCGTACTGGAAAGTCCCTTTACCAATGCTAAAGAGGTGGCGAGGATGATTTACAGGGGCCTTCCTGTGGACCTGCTGATGACTATGAAGCTGGATAATATTGGAAGGATCAACGAAATAGACACGCCACTCCTGATCATTCACGGTGATAACGATGAGGTTATTCCGTTTTCCATGGGACAGAAGCTGTACGAAGCCGCGCCTGAACCGAAGAGCTTTCTGAAAGTTCCCGGCGCCCATCACAGCGACAACTACGCCGTTGGGGGAGAAATCTACTGGAATGCGTGGCGGGATTTTTTGTCTTCAATTGAAGAAAGGAAATAAGGGTTCATCTCCAAGTTAGTTGGTGGGATATTGGTATATGCACTCAGAAGGCCGGGCTTTTGGGTGTAATCACTCGCCTTCGCAACCCCCTTTTAGCTTCGCTTCGTGATTCACCAAAACCCCGGCTTGATTTGCTTGACCACCAACTA
>JBGMRC010000067.1:0-6945 GCA_048061075.1 bacterium
TTTGACCTGAAAGCAGGGATGTCATAACATTGAATACAGATGGACTTTTTGCGACAATAACAAAATCCTGTGAGGGAAGGGAAAACGACGCTTTTCCCTTCCCGAGGAGTAAAAAGCCACGGATGGACTTTTTACGACCCTATTATAATAAAGGGGGGAATAATTATGGATTCCAGGCGTATTTATGATGTGACCATTCCCATAAAGGAGGGTATGGTTGTGTGGCCCAGTGACGATCCCGTCCGGATCAGGAGGGTCAAATCTATGGCTCAGGGAGACCGTCTGAATCAGTCACGTATCGAAATGAGCGCTCACACCGGAACCCATATAGATGCGCCGGTTCATTTTATCGATGGGATGAGGGGAGTGGATTCGATCTCACCTTCGCTTCTGGTAGGTCCTGTTATAGTGACTGAGATTACCGGCAGGAAGAAGATCGATGCCGCGTCATTGGAAGAAGCACGTATACCCGAGGGCGCTGCCAGGGTCATCCTCAAAACTGACAACGTAGACCTGGCTGGAAAAGACTATTTTGAGGAGGACTTTGCTCACCTTACAGCCGATGGCGCAAAATATCTGGTTAAACACGGTATAAAACTCCTGGGGTTCGACTACTACTCTGTAGCGGAGTTCGGCAAGGGAGATGAGGTTCACCGCATCCTCCTTTCTGAGGGGATCGTTGTTATAGAAGGCCTCGATCTGCGTGGAGTTCCAGTTGGTATGTATCGCTTGATGGCTCTGCCGTTGAAGATAGCGGGCGGAGACGGGGCACCAGCCAGAGTACTGCTTCACAGCGGTTAAGATGTTGCAGATGAACCATAAAAGGAGGATACGACTTTGATCGATTGGACCTTCATGATGCCGGTCATACTTGCTCAGCCAGGCGGAGAAGTAGAACTTGGGGTGATCACGATGATTCTCCGTTCCGGGTGGGTCGTCAGGGGGGTCCTGGTCATACTCCTTTTTATGTCCGTTATGAGCTGGGCGATCATGTTCTACAAATGGCGCATGATAAGACAGGCAGAGGCTGAAACCAGGCGGTTCCATCAGCTTTTCATGCGTCAGCAGAAATTAAGCCATATCAACAAGGGCGCAGAGGATATGAATTTCTCTCCGGTCGCCTCCATCTTCAGGGCAGGCTACATAGAGCTGAGACGGATATCCAGGATCCGCAAGGAAATGCCTGATTCCCGGGGCGATGATCCAGCCACAATGACCACAGAGATCTTCGGAATTGAAAATATCTCGAGAGCCCTTTCCAAAGCCGCGGAATCGGAGCTTACCCGTGTCGAGAAGGCTCTTCCTTTTCTCGCCACTACGGGGAGTACGGCGCCCTTTGTGGGCCTGTTCGGGACTGTATGGGGTATCATGAATGCCTTCAGGGGGATCGGGCTCGCGGGCAGCGCAAGCCTTGTTTCAGTTGCTCCGGGGATCTCTGAGGCCCTCGTCACGACGGCTGCCGGCCTTGCAGCGGCCATCCCCGCGGTGGTTGCGTACAATTACTTTATCCAGAGAATAAGGGTCCTGGAAAATGACATGAAGACCTTCTCGGCCGAGTTCCTGAATATTGTAGACAGGCACTTCAGGAGGAAATAATGGATGGCTATTAGCGGCGGTAGTGAACGGAAAATGATGTCGGATATCAACGTTACACCCCTGGTGGATGTGATGCTTGTTCTGCTTATCATATTTATGATAACCGCGCCGATGCTCCAGACCGGTATCGATGTTCAGTTGCCCAAGGCAGGTGCCGCGCCACTGAGCGGGGGGGAGAGGTCGGTCACCATTACCGTTGACAGGAACGGGAAAGTCCACCTGAACCGGAATTCCTACACCATGGAACAGTTCCGCGCAAAGGCACCCACTCTCTTTTCTGAACTGGGCGGGAGGCCCGTCTATATACGGGGTGACAAGCGAATATCATACGGCCACATTATCTCGGCCATGTCAGCCCTCAAGAGCGCCGGCGTGGACAGGATCGGCCTGGTGACGGAGCCGAAAAAGTAACCCCCGCGTGATGGCGAGAAGTTCCGGACATATACTGCCTTCCGATGATGTACGGGGGCACCATTTCAGGGACCCTGCTTTCAAAAAGTCCATGGTAGTGTCCGTCGCCATCCATCTCTTAATACTCGTTCTTGCCGGAACCGTGACCCTTTTCCGGCTTCCGGGAACGTCCTACTCTCCTACGTATACCGTTGACCTTGTGACTTTGCCCCCATCACCTGCGGCGAAAAAACCTGCTAAATCTTCTGTTAAGGAGAATATACCTCCATCTGTCGAAAAAAAGACAACCGTTGTTGAATCAAGGCCCGATAAGACTCAAAGGAAAGTGGATTATTCGCTGACCAGGAGGGAGGCTGGTGATGAAGATCCGGTCCGTACAGGTAGAAAGAAGCGTCTAAAAGAGATGGAAAAAGAAGCGGAAAAGCTCTTTAAAAGCTACAGCCTCGATAGTACTCAACGGTCCGCTTCCTCTTCGGAAGCGTCCAGGAAGGTGTCGGATGCATCTGCCGCGGCCGGTGTATCTCAATTTTCAGGCCCGTCTGTTGTTGGGGGCGGCTCGCAGTCCGCGGATATACGGTTCAGGGCATACTACGATCAGGTCTGGGCCAGGATAAAGGCGGCATGGGTACTGCCTGATGGCGTAGCCGCTGCCGATGGTAAGTTGCTGACTGTTATCGGCATCCGGATATCGGCCTCGGGTGTCATCGAGGATCAGCGGATCGAGAGGAGTTCGGGCAATATTTACTACGATCAGTCTGCGGTAAGGGCCCTTAACAAGGCAAGCCCCCTTCCACCCCTGCCGGCCGAATTGAGTGAAGACATTCTTGAAGTCGGTATCAATTTCAGAGTAACGGAGTAATAGATGAAATATCAACGTGCGATGACAACGGTCGCTGCTCTCATTGTTTGCCTGCTTACACCGCTCCCGGTGTGGGGCAAGGTCTACCTTGATATTAACGCGCCTGCAACCAGGAGAATGCCTGCGGCGGTGCAATTTCCCGTACCGCTGGAGGATTCGAAGGCGAATAATCCCATATCGAAAGAGGTCCGTGAAGTGCTCGCCTCGGATCTGGATTTCTCGGGAGTCTTCAGGGTGCTTGATCCGCTTCTTTACATGGAGGAGGCGGATATAAACAACCTGCGCTTTGGAAGCTTTGACTTCGCTGACTGGGAGCTTATTAATGCCGAAGCCCTCATCAAAGTCGGGTACGCGGTTCTTGAAAACGGGGTTATCGAGCTTGAATTTCACCTTTATGATGTATTTCGAAAAGAGGAGATGATAGCGAAAAAATGGCGAGGCACTCTGGCACAGCTGCGCTACATGGTACACCTCTTCTCGAATGAGATCATGATGCAGATCACCGGTGAGGAGGGAGTGTTCGATACATCTCTCCTTTTCGTCAAGAATATGGGCGGCGGTAAGGAGATCTTTCTCATGGATTACGATGGAGCAAACCAGAAACAGATCACACGGAACCGGAATCTCAATCTTTCGCCTGTGTGGTGGCCCGATGGGGACGGACTGGTTTATACTTCATACAAGGACGGCTCACCGGATCTGTACTCGGTTAGTCTCAGGGGCAACGAGAAGCGGCTCACCAGGGGAATGGGAGTGGATGTGGGAGCGGATTACTCCCCTGACGGGAAAACTATAAGTTTCATGAAAAATGCAGACGGCAACCCGGATATCTACCTTGCCGATGCCAACGGAAAGATCAACACAAGGTTGACATGGATGAAGAGCATAGACACGTCTCCCTCGTGGTCACCGGACGGGAAGAGGATCGCATTCGTGTCTGATCGTTTCGGGACCCCTCAGATATTCGTGATGAATGCAGACGGTAAAAAAATAAGGCGGATCACATATGAGGGAAATTACAATACATCCCCGGCCTGGTCCCCAAAAGAAGACCTCATAGCCTACACTTCCCGTGTCAACGGGAGATTCGCCATTGCCCTTGCCGATCCCGAGACTACCGTGAGCCGGCTGCTGGTGGGTGAAGCAGGAAATAACGAGTCGCCCTCCTGGTCTCCCGACGGCAGATTCATAGCCTTCAGTTCGAATCGTGACGGTGTCTACCAGATATATCTTGTGGACAGGGATGGGCGTCGTGAAGTCAGGGTCACTTTTGGCAGTGGAGACAAAACAGCTCCCGCCTGGTCGCCAAAACTGACAAAAAAATGACCCCATAGATGTTGGTTTACAAGGTAGACCAGATACGTTAAGGTATAGTCGTTGAAAAAAGATAACCTGTAACAAGAGGGGTTTTTTTAACTCATTAAAGTAGCCGCATTACCTGTCGAGGGGGAAGGTAAAGCATTCAAGGGATGAAAGTTTTCCAAAGTCATTTCAGGAGGTGGAATGTGGTTTTCGGTAAAAAAAGGATGACATTATCAGTACTGGTTATCGCAGTTTTTCTCATTATGAGTGTTGCTGCCTGCACAACGACCCCCAAGGAGGAACCGGTAGCGACTCCTGCGCAGCCTACTCAGGTGACGGATTACAAGCCGGCTGAGAAACCTGAGAAGCCAATGGCTGCTGTTAAGCCGACCAAATCGCAGATAGCTGCGGTCGAGCTTGGTGATGTATTCTTTGCTTTCGACAAATTTAATCTGTCGGCTGAATCCAGGGCGACCCTGGCCTTTAATGCGGATGTTTTAAAGGCGAATCCCGGTACCATGATCACCATCGAGGGACACGCTGACGAGAGAGGAACCGTAGAGTATAACCTGGGACTTGGTGAGCGCAGGGCTTCCAGTGCCAAGAATTACATTGTATCTCTCGGAATCTCGGTCTCGAGGATCAAGACGATCAGCTATGGTGAAGAAAGGCCCTTCAAGTGGGGCAGTAACGAAGCAGCTTGGTCACAAAACAGGCGCGCTCACTTTGTCGTAAGGTAAGGTAGCGACCGAAGACCTGTTGCAATATGAAGGGAATTGTAAAACTCGTAGCATTTATGCTGCTGGCAGGTGTTATTCTGTCTGCGTGCGCGACGACGACTTCCTCCGGTTCAGTCCAGAGCCAGGTCAAGGATAATACCGCCCGCATAGAGAGGCTGGAGAAAGATCAGCAGAGCGATCAGGCGATCACCCCAAATGTTGCAAGGCGTCTTGACAAGGTTGATCGCGAATTGAAGGAGACCAGAAGAGCTTTTGCCGATTCAAAACTGGATTCGGAAAGCCTAATGGAGATCGTCGATTCTTTAAAGGCTCAGATAGCTGATCTGGAACAGTTTATGGTACAGTTGAGAAACAGAGGTAGTGATTTTGACAGGACCCTGGAAAATCTCGCCAACGAGCTGGAGGCGGATATCAGGGGCCTGGGCGATAAAGTAAAAAAATTCCTCGAACAGTAACTGAATAGAGTTTCGGGCAAATGCCAGAAAGCGGTTTCTACTGCGTGGGGACCGCTTTCTCTCGCTAAGTCGACATCTTCCGATTTTCACGGAATTCCGAAACCTTTAACGCGCCCGTTAAGGGGTGCCTAAATCGGTGACTTGCGTATTACCATCGCGCCCGAGCGTGGGCGCCCGAATCCATAACCATCGCGCCCGAGTATGGGCGCCCGGATCGATGACATGGATCGTTGGTCATCGGTCCGTGAGGAAAGGGGAAACGACGCTTTTGCCTTCCCGAGGAGCAAAAAGCCGCTCAAGGACTTTTTGCGACTCTAACAATAACTTTGGAGGAGATTTGTTCAACAAGACCAGGATAGATCAGAATAACCTGCATATTGCGGATGAGAGTGCCCCTGAATTCCGGAAACAGGTATCGGGACTGAGGTCCCTGGATTCGGAATATCTGGACATCAGGGATTCGATCCCCACAGGTTTGAAACTGGTCAGGGAATACGAAGTGGCCAGGGATCGTATTCTGAAGGTTCTCGGGGGGACCCGGGAAGACTGGGACAGCTACAGGTGGCAGCTGAAGAACCGCGTTTCGGATGTGGAGGTGCTGAAACGTATCGTCCATCTGTCCGAGAACGAGACCAGGGAGATAGAGGTTACCGGCAGGCAGTACCGTTGGTCAGTCTCACCGTACTACCTGAGCCTCATGGATCAGGAGGACAGCAGCTGTCCTGTTCGGCTCCAGGCCATACCCTCCATCAAGGAGTACCTGGGCGAACCGGGTCTCGAGTATCCCATGAATGTGGACGATCAGCCATATCCGCCGCTCGTGGCCAGGCTGTATCCGGACCGGTTAATAATAAAACTTACAAATATATGCTCCATGTTCTGCCGCCACTGCCAGAGGAAGAGGGATATAGACTCGAGGGACGTCATTCACCCCATGAGCAGGATAAAAGAGGCGATCGAATACGTCAGGGAAAATGATGAGGTGAGGGATGTTCTGCTGACAGGAGGAGACCCGCTGGCACTTTCCGATGACCAGCTTGATTATATACTCACGGAACTGGGCAATATTCCTCACGTTGAAATAAAGAGGCTCGGATCCAGAATGCCGTGTGTCATGCCGCAGAGGATCACACCTGAACTGTGCGAAATACTTTCAAAACACGATCCGGTATATCTTAATACCCAGTTTAATCATCCCAGGGAAGTGACCGTAGAGGCAAAAAGAGCGGTAGACATGCTGACCAGGTCAGGCGTCGTGGTGAGAGACCAGACAGTGCTCTTGAGGAGAATCAATGACGATCCACATGTGATGAAGAAACTGATGCAGGAGCTTCTCAAGATCAAGGTGGTCCCCTATTACCTTTTCGATTGCAAGAAGGTGGACGGTATCAGACACTTTGGTGTTCCTATAGAGGTGGGTCTGAATATCATCAAGAAAATGAGGGGCTTTACTTCCGGTATGGCCGTGCCCACATTCATAAAACATGTGCCCGATGCAAGGGGCAAGGTACCTATCTATCCGCGCGACCAGTGCGGCCTTATGTTTGAGGATAGTGAGTGATCGAGTTTCTGGTTTCTTGTT
>JBGMRC010000068.1:0-4675 GCA_048061075.1 bacterium
ATATTGTGTATAGGAAAATTTGCTTTGCATTTTACCTGTATTTACGCTCCGCTTGGGTTTCTGGTTTCTAATTCCTGGTTTCTAGTATGTTTTGCGATATTCATTACTAGAAACTAGAAACCAGCAACTAGAAACTATCACTTAGCCTACTTCCTTTTCCTTGAATACTTCCAACGGGAAGTACGGAATAAGCTCCTCCTGCAGACGCGTGATGGCTTCAGTGGGACTCATACCCCAGTTCGTCGGACACGTTGAGAGCATTTCCACGAAGGAAAATCCCATATTCTTAAGCTGCATATCGAAGGCTTTGAACACCGCTTTTCTTGCCCTGAGGACGTTGGCCGGCTTATCAAGCGCAACTCTCGTGACGTAGGAAGTTCCCTCAAGCGTGGCCAGCATCTCAGCCATGCGGATCGGGTAGCCGTCGGTATTCAGATTCCTTCCGTAAGGGGAGGTCGTCGTCTGCTGCCCCAGAAGCGTTGTGGGAGCCATCTGCCCGCCCGTCATCCCGTATACGGTATTGTTAACGAATATAACCGTTATATTCTCACCCCTGTTAGCTGCGTGGACAATCTCGGCAAGACCTATGGAAGCCAGGTCACCGTCACCCTGGTAGGAGAAAACGATCATATCCGGCCTGGAGCGTTTTATCCCCGTAGCCACTGCTGGAGGACGTCCGTGGGGAGCCTCCAGGATATCGCACTCGAAATAATCGTACATCAGTACGGCGCACCCCACGGGGGCAACACCTACAGTCTTTCCGGTAATTCCGTAATGATCCAGGGCCTCTCCCACAAGGCGATGGGCGATCCCGTGGGTACACCCTGCGCAATAGTGCATGATCTCATCGTTTAAACTTTCCGGCTTGGCAAATACCTTCTTCATTTCTCAATCACCTCAAACGGTGGGTTTTGTTTTAACCTTCTCGAATTGAGATATGATACTTTCACTGAGCACTCTACGCCGTTTCCCCGCTTCCCCGTTTCACCGGTTCACCGGTTCAGCTGGTTATCGTGCCGGATAATATTTTTTAATCCGTTCCAGAACCTCGTTGGGAGTGGGAATCCCTCCTCCGGGGCGTCCGTAGAACGAAACTTGTGCATCCCCCGCAACGCTCAGCTTCACATCCTCCAGCATCTGACCGGTGTTCATCTCCACAACGAGGAAATCCTTGACCCTCTCCGAGATCTCGGCAAACCTCTTTTTTGGATAGGGATATACAGTAACGGGCCTGAACAATCCGGCCTTCATACCTGCTTTTCGCGCCTGGCTGACGGCGGTCTTGGCTATCCGGGCTGCGGTACCAAAGGCCGCGACCACGAGTTCGGCGTCCTCGATCCTGTATTCATCGAAGCGGACCTCGTGCTTTTCGATCTCCCTGTATTTTTCCTGAAGCAGCCTGTTGTGGGCTTCCAGCTCACCTTCCTTTAAAAGCAGCGATTTCAAGTGCCTGGCAGGGCGTCCATCAGCGCCATCAAGGGCCCACATCTTGGGCGGAGGCTCAGGCGCCTGCTCCCGTTCAACGATGGGTTCCTGCATCTGTCCCAGGACCGCATCCGCGAGAACCATCGTGGGATTCCGGTATTTATCTGAAAGTTCAAAAGCCAGCATTGTGTGATCGTACATCTCCTGGACACTGGAAGGAGCGAGCACTATCAGATGGTAATCACCGTGGCCGCCACCTTTGACGGACTGGAAATAATCACCCTGGGATGCCGCGATCCCACCCAGCCCAGGTCCGCATCTGACAACGTTTATCACGACGCCGGGAAGTTCCTGTCCCGCCATATATGATAGTCCCTCCTGCATCAGGGATATCCCCGGACTGGAAGAGGACGTCATTGATCTGATCCCAACAGCCGACGCTCCCAGGACCATATTTATGGCGGCAAGTTCGCTTTCCGCCTGGACAAATTCCCCCCCGATCTTCGGAAGTTCCCTGGACATGAACTCGGGTACTTCGTTCTGCGGAGTTATGGGATACCCGAAGTAGTGTTTGCACCCTGCCTTGATCGCCCCCATGGCCAGTGCGTCGTTACCTTTTACCAGGATCCTCGTATTGTCGCTCAAACTCGTATCCCCTCTACTTGAACACTTCGATGCACATATCAGGACACATCACCGCACAAACTGTACAGCCGTTACACTTTTCTTCGGGGTCCACCAGAACTACATACTGGTATCCCTGGTCATTGATCTCCTTGCTCTGCTTTATCAGGACATGGGGACATACTTCAACGCACAGAACACAGCCCTTGCATTTGTCTATTTCGATCTTGATGGTTGGCATGATCTCACTTTCCCTGACAGATGCGTATACCATTATTTTCACCTGATTTCAGTATAAACCCGAAATCCACAATTGATAAAACAAGCTATGAACCCTCGCATCACACCGCGTCCCCGCGTCACAATAACCCCCTCCTTCCTCTTTCCTTCTTCCTCCTCCCTGTTACCACCCCCATACCTATTTCAGGCGGGGATCAACCGCGTCCCTGAGTCCCTCTCCCACAAGGTTGTAGGCCGTGACTGTTAAGAAGATCGCGGCGCCGGGGAAAATTGTGAGCCACCAGGCAAAATCAATGTATTGCTTCGACTGGGACAGTATCTCCCCCCACGATGCCGTTGGAGGCGGAACTCCGAATCCCAGGTAGCTCAGGGATGACTCAACAAGGATAGCTCCGGCTATACCGAATGTGGCAGAAACCAGGACGGGAGCCAGAGAGTTCGGCAGTATATGATAGAAGATAATCCTGGCGTCAGAGGCGCCCACGGCCCTGGCTGCGGTGACGTAGTCAAGTTTGCGCTGTTTCAGGAACTCACCCCTTACAAGGCGTGCGACCCCCGGCCATCCTGTAAGACCAATGATGACCATTATGTTGTATATACTGGGTCGGAGGAAGGCCAGGACAGCCAGGATAAGGAAAAATGTGGGGAAGCACATCATGACCTCGATGGCCCTGGAGATAATTACGTCGATCTTGCCACCATAATATCCCGCAAGCGCACCTAGAACGATGCCAATGAACGTATAAATTGAAACAGCCACAAAACCTACAGACAGGGACACCCTGGATCCGTGGATCATCCTGGACAGTACGTCCCGGCCGCGATCGTCGGTTCCAAGCAAATGATCCTTGCCCGGCGGGAGAAGAGGGGCCTGAAGATCGATATCGGTGGGACCAAATTTTATGGGTGGATATACAGCCCACCCTTTTTTCGACTCCTTCACCTCTTCCCAGTCGATCTTCTGGATCCTGGAAAGGACCGGAAAGTGAATTTCTCCGTCAACGAAACCAATAATCGGCTTGCTCCCGGCCAGCAGTGGAGAGGAGATTGCCAGGGCAAACAGGAACAGGACAAAGACAAGCCCAACGATGGAAACACGATCCCGACAGAACTGTTCCCATACCATTTTTTTGTAACTTCGGCTCTTAGATACCTGTTCTTTCATTCGAGTAATCAGTATGTTATTTATTGTTGGTTTACTAGAAACCAGAAACTAGAAACCAGAAACTCGGAAATGTGAGGATCTATTTCCATAAGATCCTCACATTTCCGCCTCATACGTTATTCTCGGATCCACCCACACATATAGAAGATCAGAGATCAGGATCCCGATAAGAGTGAGTAAGGCAACGATCGTAGTTATGCCCAGGACAACCGGATAATCCCTTGAAAGTACCGCCTCGAATCCAAGTTGGCCCATGCCCGGGATGGAGAAGATATTCTCTATGATCACACTTCCACCGAACATGCCGGGAAGCAGGTAGCCCATTAGCGTGATAATGGGTATCAGGGAATTGCGCAGGGCATGTTTGAAAACAACGATCTTTTCTGGAAGTCCTTTTGCCCTGGCTGTACGGATATAGTCCTGCCTGATAACTTCGAGCATTCCTGCCCGCTGGTATCTTGACAGGGCTGCCAGCCCACCGTAGGTCAAACTGAAAACGGGGAGGACCAGGTGCCAGAGATGATCTCCCAGTCTCACCATGAACGGCGCTCCCGAAAGCCCCGAGGACGCAATGCCGTAGACGGGAAATATATCCAGGAAATCCCCGCCACCGAGAAACATAATGAGAAGTACAGCCACCCAGAAGTTCGGCAGCGAATAAAGTATAAAAAGTACAATTGTGGTAATGCGGTCAGTCAGGCTGCCCTGACGGACCGCCGAGTACACACCCACAGGAATGGCTATCAGGTAAACAAGGAAGATGGATATAAGGTTAAGTTCAATGGTGATCGGCAGCCGTTCACCGATCTTTTCCAGCACGGGCCGATGGTCCTTGTAGGAATTACCGAAATCAAGGGTAACTACCCTCTTTAGCCAGATGCCGTACCTGATCAAGATAGGTTTGTCCAGACCGTAAAGGGCCCTGGTCTGCTCAACGATCTCCCTGGTCATCTCATCGCCCAGGAAGCCCTGCTCCCCCCTCCCGATCTTCATTGCGGCCGGGTTTCCCGGAGAGAGCTGGATCACCAGGAAAGTGATGAGAGTTATTCCCAGGAAGGTGGGAATTATCAGTAATAACCTTCGAGAGATATACTGACCCAGAGTCACCTTAATTTTTCCTCTACTTTTCGGTAATAGAGATCTGGTTTATTTCAGACCGGGTCTCACGTTTCAAGCTACTTATACTTCTGTCTTCCCAACGGCACATACCATTCCGTGGGA
>JBGMRC010000068.1:4775-6857 GCA_048061075.1 bacterium
CGTTTCAAGCTACTTATACTTCTGTCTTCCCAACGGCACATACCATTCCGTGGGATCAAGCCCGAGGGGGTAGACCGTCACATTTTCGAACCGTTTATTCAGGGCGACCAGGCTCTTGCTTACGAACAGGAATGTATACGGCTGTTCATCGTGGAGGATCCGATGGAACCGCCTGTACATTTTGATTCTTTTCGTCTTGTCGAAAGTCACCCTCGCTTCTTCTATGATCCTGTCGGCTTCCGCGTTTTTGAAACCGACAAAGTTAGAGCCCCTCTCAGCCTGTGATGAGTGCCATACCTGAAATGGATCAGCCTCAACACCAAGCCTCCAGCCAAGTATCACCGAATCGTATGTCCTGTCATCGAGAACTTTCGTGAAAAGGGCCCATTCCAAGGGCCTGATATTCATTTCGATTCCTGTTTTTTCGAGGCTGTCCTTCAATATTGTAGCCATCTGCTCTGCGAACTGACTCCCTGAGGAGAAAGTGAACTCAAATCGGAAAGGTGTCCCATTCCTGTCCCTGATCCCGTCTCCGTCCGTGTCCTTCCAACCAGCTTCGTCCAGCAGCTTTTTTGCTTTTTCCGGATCGTAGGGCCACGGCTCTATCTCTTTGTCGTAGTCAGGGCTTTCATAGAAAAAGTTGCCTGTAACAACCCTCCCGAATCCGTACCGCAGCTTTTCAAGGATCAACTCACGGTCAATGAGCATCGTCATGGCTTTCCTGACCCTGCTGTCGGAAAAAAAGGGGCGCTTCTGATTCCAGCCTATAAAGGAATAACCTGGAAGATAGTACTGTAATTTATCGAACATCCTTGTGAATTTTTTTCCCTTCGTCTGCCTGACCCACTGGATCGGGGTGAGCCCCATGAGATCCATCTCTCCTCTTTTTAGAACCTGGAGCGACACTGTTTCATCTGTGATTATTTTGAAGGCCATCTTTTTCAGATGGGGTTTATCACCCCAATAATCTTCGTTTCTTTCCAGAATGATCTCTCTACCCGTATCCCATTTCACAAACCGGTAGGGACCGGAGCCCATGGGTTTACGGCCGGCAGGATGTGTATTGAAGTCCCCGTCTGAGAAGATGTGCTTCGGCAGGATACTCATACCGCCAACCATCTCCAGAGTCTTGAAGTATGGCTCGGAATATGTAAATCGCACCTTTCTGTCGTCAAGGGCCTCCACCTTTTCCAGGTTGCGGAAGTAGTTCCTCAGGTGAGGTGCGTCCACCTTTGGGTCTTTAATGGTATCGAAGGTGAAAACAACATCTCTGCTCGTCAATGGTGTTCCATCTTGCCACTTAAGCCCCTCCCTCAGCGTAAATATGTATTGGAGCTTGTCCTGGGAAACCTCCCATGATTCGGCGAGGAGCGGTACAAGTTCGAGGGTTTTGTTGTCTCTTTCCAACAGGCTTTCGTAAATGAAACGGTTCACTGTCCCCTCGTAAATATCTGTAGCTGTAACGGGATTAAGGGTGGCGGGCTCCGAAGACAGACGGTGAACCAGCCAGCCACCGTCGACGGCCACGGCAGCCTCAGAAGGATCAGCCCCTCGGGCCTGTGGAACTGGTGAAACCAGATATGTGATAATCAGAGCGGCAACAATGATTCTTGGCAGTCTAGGCACAAATACCTCCTGCTTTTTGAGTTTCTAGTTTCTAGTTTCTGGTTTCTAGTATACTAACAACTAATAACTATCAACCAACAACTAATTAAGTCCATCTCAAAAGTCTGATTTCTAATGTTCTGATATCTATCACCTAAAATTCGAGTTCTGACTTCTTTTAACCTTCAACCTTTAACTTTTAACTTTCAACCGGTTAAATCAGTTAACCCAACTTGTTAAACACATAAAATTACCATATAATTTTTCAGATATTAAATAATTGATGACTTCGTAAAAAGTCATCAACGCGCCCGTTGAGGGGCGCCCGAAGGGAGCCGATCATGTCCCTCGAAGACCGAAAAAAGGCGCTCGTGCAGGCCCTGAAGGACCCGGAAGAGATAGTTCGCGGATCCGCGTCAAGGGCCCTTGACAGGGTTGAGGGCCTCGCAAGGATCGACAGGATACTCGATGCAGCAA
>JBGMRC010000069.1:0-6848 GCA_048061075.1 bacterium
GGGCCGTGAGCACCGAGAGGGCCGTTCGGAAGGTTATATACCGGAAGACGTTGAAGCCGGCATGGACGGCCTTTAATGAGAAAAAGAACTTGTAGAGCAAGTCAGGATCCTCCCGCCTCAACCGGTATCTGATCGCCGGTAAAATATTCCATTATTCTTTCCATCCTCGCTGCCCTCGAGCCTTTGAACAGAACCCAGACCCCTGGGGCCAGAAGCCTGGAGAGGGCTTTAACTGCGTCATTCTCGCTTTGGCATTCCATTATTTTTTCAGCTTCCATGCCGGCCGATAACGCTCCTTTTGCCATAAGGCCCGCCGATTCCCCAACGACAATCAGGTAATCTATGCCCAGCCTCCCTGCCGTGCCCCCCACATAGGTATGTCCTTCATCCGAGAACTTCCCCAGTTCCTTCATTTCACCGAGAACAGCCACGGTCACCCCCTCCGATCTTAGAGCAGACAGGCTCGAAAGCGCCGTCTCCATGGACAGGGGATTGGCATTATACGTATCGTCTATGAAGAACACCCCGGGTTCTGGTTCAATAATTCTTCCTCTCTGTTCCAGTGGATCCCATGCGGAAAGGCCGCTGACTATCTTTTCCATGGGTATCCCGAAGGGCAGTGCTACAGCTACCGCCGCCAGGGCATTTTCGATAAAGTGCCGACCGAAGGTTTTCAGGTGCACCCGTTCACTGCCGACGGGGGTTTCAAGGACAAAGGAAGTCTCCTCTCCCAGAGAGATCTCCGAAGCCCTGACCTCACCTGATTTGAACCCATATCCGATAACATCGCAGTTCGCCCTGTTTTTGAGCTCACCGTACTTCGGATCATCGGTGTTAAGAGCGCACCATCCCGAAAGCGGAAGCTCATCTAAAACGGCACCCTTTTCCTCGACCAGAGATTCCGGATCTCCGAATCCCTCCAGGTGGGCCCAGCCCAGCCGTGTAATAACCGCTGCATTTGGCCTTGCTATGGAAGAGAGCAGCCCGATCTCTCCCGGGATGTTGGCGCCCAATTCCAGAACCGCGTAACGGTGGTAATCGGATAGGTCCATCAACGAAAGGGGAAGCCCTATATGGTTGTTCAGGTTGCCCTCATTCTTCAGGCACGGCCCCATGGTGGATATCATCTGGGCCGCCATTTCCTTTGTCGTCGTCTTGCCCACACTTCCAACCACCGCAACCAGTGGGACATCGTAACGGCTCCTCCAGTACGCGGCCAGCAACTGCAGGGCCTTGATCGTATCCCCCACCACAATTAGCGCCAAAGGCGGGATCCTTTCGGCTGATGCTTCAATACCGTTGTCCACAACAGCCAGAACAGCGCCGCGATCGAAAGCCTCCTTCAAATGATCGTGGCCATCGTGAAATTCACCGCGTATTGCGAAAAACACCTGGCCGGACTCGACCGTCCGGCTGTCAATGCTTATGCCGGTCAACAGGGAAGGTCCGTCGGCGCTTGTGATGAGCGCGCCTCCGGTACCCGCAATGATATCCCTGAGATGATACTGGATCACAGTTCGCTCTCCCCGGATTTCCTTATCGCCTCAGCCAGTTCATCCAAATCTGAAAAGGGCAGGGTCCGCTTCCCGACTATCTGGTAGTTCTCGTGCCCTTTTCCGGCCACGATCAGCACATCTCCCGATTCAGCCTCATTTACACCGAGTCGAATAGCTTCCCTTCTGTCGGAAACTCTACACACAGCCGGATTACCCGCTGTCAGACCATGGAATATTTCGTCAATGATCTTTTCAGGATCCTCAGTCCTGGGATTGTCGGAGGTCACAAAGATGACATCCGCCAGTCTTTCCGCGATCTCACCCATCCTGGGGCGTTTGGCTTTATCTCTGTCACCTCCGCATCCGAAGATCAGGATCATCTTTCCCTGTGAGAGTTCCCGTACGTTCTTCAGCAGATTTTCCAGGGCGTCGGGAGTGTGGGCATAATCAACCAGGGCTATATATGGTTGGCCGCAATTGATCTTCTCGAAACGGCCGGGCACCCTGTGTACCTGTTCAATTCCCCCTGAAATGCTGTCTGCATCCAGGCCGAGCAGACCGCAGACGCCCACCGCCGCCATAATGTTTGAAACATTAAAGAGTCCCGGAATCGGGGAGTCCACCTCCACCTTCCCCCAGGGCGTGTAAAGAGAGCAGCGGCTGCCCCAATCTCCCCATTGGACTTTTCCGTCAGGCCTGATCTCTCCCTTCTCCATACCGAAACGGAGAGTTTTGCCTTTATCCTTCTCTATCAGCCTCCTGCCGAAGGGATCGTCGTAATTGATAAGGCAATGGGCAACCTCGCTCTCCTCGAAGAGGCGGACCTTCGCGGCAAAGTAATCCTCCATATCTTCGTGAAAATCCAGATGGTCAGCTGTAAGGTTTGTGAATACCGCCACCTCCATTCTGACTCCGGTTACTCTTTTTTGTGTGAGAGCATGTGATGAAACTTCTATGATGCAGGCGGTGCTGCCGCTGTCGGCCATATTAGACATCATGGCGGCAAGATCAGGGGCCTCCGGAGTCGTCCTGGAAGCGATGATGACTTCTCCTCCAACCAGATACTGAACAGTTCCCACCAATCCTGCGTTTACGCCGGCATTTTCCAGAATTCCATGGACAATATATGCCGTAGTTGTCTTACCGTTCGTTCCTGTAATGCCCACCACTTTCAGCCTGCTTGATGGATCGCCGAAGAAATTTCTCGAAGCCAGAGCCAGGGCACCCCTGACATCACCTGTAAGAACGACAGAACTCCCTTTCAGCCCTTCAATTTCCCTCTCAACCAGAAAGGAACCGGCTCCATTATCTCTTGCGTCAAGCACAAAATCGGCACCATCGTGAGTCTGGCCCCTCACCGCTGCGAACATATCCCCGGGCCTGACCCTTCGTGAATCATACCGGATCCCCTTTACTTCAACGTTTTGGGGCCCCAGAAAACTGAGTCCCTCGATCCCGGTCATAACCTTCCTTAATCTCATGGTTCATCCGCTGCTCAAGGCCACGCGCCAGTCCTTGACCCTGGGCTGGAGTGTAACGGATATGAACTTTCCAGCAGGCTTTCCGGCTGCCGGGTTCTGACCCACCACAACTCCCGAGCCTTTGACCTTGATTCTGTGTTCAAATCCCACAAGTTTTATGAGAGCTTCCCTGAGCGTCAACCCGGCAAGATCCGGCATTACCTGCTCACCAACAGGTTTTAGACTTTGCCCGTTACCGGCAACTACCGGTTCTCTCTTGTTTCGTTCCTGATAAGGATGGTCGTTATCCTGGTTTTTTTCCGGCTCGACACCCAGGTATTTCAGGGATTTGGATACGACCTCAGCCCAGACAGGAGCAGCAATCACACCACCGTAAATATTTCTGGCAGGTTCATCTATCACGACGATGGCAGTCAGGACAGGATCTTGAGCAGGCGCGAAGCCGGCAAAAGAGGCCACGAAATCAGTATTGGAATAGGACCCTTCTTCTTTTGAAAATTTCTGTGCCGTCCCCGTCTTGCCGGCAACCCTGTAACCTGGAATAGCGGCCCTGAAACCCGAACCGCCCTGTCCAGTTACAGAAACGAGCATTCCCGCCATTTTCCTGGCTGTTTGTTCACTGATAACCCTGCGCAGCACCTGCGGACGATTCTGCAGGATCACCGTACCTGAGGAGGATGTGAGCTTCTCCACAAGATAGGGTTTGAGAAGAAGGCCGCCCGTCGCTAACGCATTTACAGCGTTTACCATCTGAAGAGGCGTTACCCCCACCCCCTGTCCGAATGCGATGGCAGCTGTATCCACCTGGGTCCAACCGGAGGCAGCGCGGACTGTTCCGCTTCTCACTCCCGGGAGGAGGATATCCATCCGCTCACCGAATCCAAAGTCAGTTATGTATTTTTCCAGCCGTTCACTTCCCACCTGAAGACCGACCCTGCTAGCGCCTATATTGCTGGATTTGCGCAGGATACCCCTCAAAGTCAGCCAGCCGTGTGGGACCGGGTCGTTAATAACGACATCAGCGACCCTGAACTGGCCGTTTCCGCTGTAGATTATGTCCTTGTCATCGTAAACTTCATCCTGCAAGGCGGCGGCGATGGTCACAATTTTAAATGTGGAACCGGGCTCGTATTCGAAATTTACTGCGCGGTTTTTATACTCGAAAGATCCGTAATCCAGAAAGTTGTTGGGGTTGAATCCGGGATAGCTTGCCATCGCCAGTATCCTGCCGGTACTGCTTTCCATGACGATCATGGCTCCACCGGCCGCTTCCACCGCTTCGGCGCCTGCCTCCAGAGCCTGTTCCGCGAAGTGTTGGATCGTCCTGTCGAGAGTAAGTTTTACCGTGGACCCCGTGGAAGGCTCAACCGCCCACTCGCCGCCGGGTACATAGGAGGATCCCAGCCCATCTTTGGCAAGCAGCCGCTCTCCCGCGCTACCCTTGAGCTGCTCTTCAAGGGAATATTCCAATCCTTCCAGCCCGCGATCCATTCCCACGAACCCCAGAACCGGCGCCGCAAGCCCCTTGTTGGGATAGTACCGGCGGGACTCTTCCTGAAGACCGACCCCTGAGATATCCATCTCAGCTACTACCCTCGCCTCCTCGGGAGCGATCTTACGCTTAAGCCAGACAAATCCTTTTCCACTCTCCAGACGTTCAGTCAGTACTTTCCTGTCTGTATTTAACGCCCTTGCAAGAACCTTTGCTACCTGCCGTTTATCTTCAACCTGTTCCCGAAAGGCATAAACTGATGAAACCGGAACGCTGATCGCCAGAGAGTTGCCGTTTCTGTCAAGTATCGCTCCACGGCGCGGCTGGATCTTGACAACCAATCGGCTCTGACGAGCCGCCCTGTCCCTGAGCATATCTCTGGTCAGTACCTGCAGCTGAAATGCCTTTGCGGCCGGAATTATCAGAAGGGCGGGCAGTACTACGGATAGAAAACGAATGCGGCCCTGAACTATCCGGCGTTCCAGGCATCCTTTTTCTACTTTCCTTTTCATCTCACTATTCTTATCTGTCCTGGAAGGGGTTCTGCAAATCCCAGCCGTTTTCTTGCAAGGTCCTCTATTCTGTCCGGATTGCTGAGCATCTCTTTCTCAATTTCCATAGTGCGTTTCTGGTTGTGTAGCTTGGCTGCCTTCTTCTCAAGAACCCTGATCTCGTACCCCGCATTTACAAAGGCTACTCTCCGCCAGACTGTGAGAAATATTGCGCCTCCGATCAGTATTACGGCGATCGAAGCCAGAAGCGTTTCGCGGAGGCCGAAAGATGCAACCGACTGTTTTTCCCTGCCCTTTACGTCAGCTACCGCACCCATATGGGACCCCTTGCGAATATCCTTAGCTTTGCGCTTCTGCTGCGTGGGTTCACACCGATCTCATCATCGCCAGGGGTTATGGGTCCTTTGGTAACGATCCGTCCCATGGGTTTTTCATCGCACACACACACGGGAAAACCGGGAGGACATGTGCACGGGTCCTTGAATTCTTTAAACTTTCTCTTCACTATCCGGTCCTCCAGAGAGTGAAAAGAGATGACGGCCATCCTTCCACCCTCCACCAGTCGCTTCACACCCGGCAATAGCGTTTTTTCCAGGGCTTCCAGTTCCTTGTTAACCTCTATTCTCAGTGCCTGGAAAGTTCTTGTTGCCGGGTTTATGGAGCCCGCCTTTCTTTTCCTGAGCACTCCCTTTATTATTTCGCTGAGTCTGCCTGTTGTAGTTATCCTCCCTTTAGCCCTCTCCTCCACAATGGCCGCCGCGATCCTGGAAGCCTGCCTCTCCTCTCCATACCGGTAAAAGATCTCTCTGAGCTCATCAACAGAGTAGCTGTTAACCACGTCCTCTGCGGTCAGTTCACCTTCCCTGTCCATCCTCATGTCCAGTGGCCCGTCAGCCATGAAGGAAAAACCTCTGTCCGGGTCGTCCAGCTGCATGCTGGAAACGCCCAGATCCAGAAGTATGCCGTTTACCAGTTCTAAGCCGGAAGCATCCAGGAGATCCTCTATATCGGCAAAGCTTCCGTGGACCAGTTCCACACGTTTTCCGTACGGCGCGAGTTTTTTCCGCGCCAGCTCAAGCGCTTCGGCATCCCTGTCAAGGCCTACTACACGGGTTCCCTCATATCGGCTCAGGATCTGGTCCGCATGGCCTCCCTCGCCCAGGGTCCCGTCAAGGTAAATCCCCCCCTCCCGGATTTTCAGCCCCTCCAGAACCTCTTCCATAAGGACAGGGATATGGCCTAAAGCCCCCATGTATCCGGCCACCTTTTCTTTATCGCTTTACATCCGATAGCCGCGTGCCGGACTAAAGTCCGAACTCAGACAGCTCCTCGGAGATCTGATCGAAGTTATCCATGGCATGCTGAATCTCCTCATCCCATTGATTCTGACCCCATATTTCGATCTTGTTAAGCATCCCGGCCAGTACTACCTGCCTGTCCAATGCTGCGGCGCTTCTGAGAGTCGGCGGTATGAGGATCCTTCCCTGGCGATCCAGGTCACATTCAGTGGCACCTGAGTAGAAGTAGCGGAGAAATGCCTGGACGTTTGATTTCAGCGCGGAAAGATTGCTGGCTTTCGCCTCTATTGCCTCCCACTCCTCGGGAGTGTATATTACAAGACAGCGCGGCAGATTAGTCAGGACAATGCGTCCATCATGGTTGCCCACGATGATCTCCCGGAACCTTGCCGGGATACTAAGGCGGCCCTTATCATCAATGGAATGTTCGAATCTGCCCCTGAAAAGTATAGAATTCATAGCAAATAATTTCCCACCTCTTCCCACATTGCCCCACAGTATATTCGCGTGCATATTCCCTGTCAAGAAAAAGTATTTAAATTTCTACGGGTTATCGGAACCTGCGGTCG
>JBGMRC010000070.1:0-2677 GCA_048061075.1 bacterium
TGCGGGTTCGGGGTTTGCTCCGGCTGTGCGGTTGCTGTTGAACGGGGCGAGGGAAGGGAGTATCAAAGGGCATGTCGGGAGGGTCCGGTCTTCGCGGGCAGAGACCTGGTGCCCGACTCCTTTCCGGACAGCCTGTAGGCGGGAGATGCCATGGACAACGGTTTGAAAGCGAAAGATCCCGATCTCTCAGTGGACCTGGGCAGGGGTCTTACACTGAAAAATCCCGTTATGACCGCATCGGGCACCTTCGCCTATGGGGAGGAAGCGTCAAAATACTTCGACATCTCCCTTCTGGGAGCTATTGTCGTGAAGGGGATATCCTTAGAGCCCCGCCAGGGGAACCCCCCGCCACGGATAGTGGAGACTCCCTCCGGGATGCTCAACTCCATCGGTCTTCAGAATGTAGGGGTAGACGTATTCCTTTCGGAAAAACTCCCGTTTCTGGGAGAAAGGGAAGCCACCGTTGTCGTCAATATCCTTGGAAGCTCCACAGAAGAGTACCTGAAGGTCGCAGAGCTGCTGAGCCCGGACAGCCGGATCAGCGCCCTGGAGGTGAATATCTCCTGTCCCAACGTGAAAGAGGGGGGAGTTCAGTTCGGGATGAACCCCGACATGGCATCGGGGCTCATCAGGTCCCTGAGGGAAACCACGGACCTTCACCTCATGGTCAAGCTCACCCCGAATTACGGGGATATTGCCGGCATGGCCAGGACCGTTGAGGATGCGGGCGCCGATTCACTTTCGCTGATCAACACCATAACCGGTATGGTGATAGACGTGGGGAAAAAGAGACCGGTACTGGGCTCGGTAGTGGGGGGGCTTTCCGGGCCGGCCATAAGGCCAGTGGCTCTCAGGATGGTCTATGAGGCCGCCGGGGCCGTTGATATCCCTGTCGTGGGAATAGGAGGGATATCAGAAACCGACGACGCCCTTCAGTTCCTCATAGCGGGTGCTGCCGCTGTTCAGGTGGGGACTGCGACATTTCTCGATCCCTGCGCGCCATTGAACATCCTGGAGGGGATAAGATCCTACATGATTGATGTGGGAATGGCCGACCTTTCAGAAGTCGTTAACTCACTTGAACTTGATTAACTAATTTGGAGCTGAACCACTTTTTGAAGTTGCTTTTAACAGTCATTGTTGTTAAGCATTTGTTGGGGGATTTACGATTTAAAATCCAAGATCCAATGTCTAAGATCAATATAATCCGTTTTTTGCCGGGTTAAGATCTTGGATCCAGGACCTTGGACATTGGACCTTGCTTATTCCATGAGGAAAATATGTCAACAGGACTAATGGTGGCGCTGGACATCGATGACACCCAAGAGGCGGTTACCCTTGCCGGTGAGCTTGGTGACAGGGTAGCTGCTTTCAAGGTTGGGTCGCAGCTTTATGCCCGCGGGGGGTCCGTTGTTATCGACGCGATCCGCAATGCGGGCGGGGAAGTCTTTCTGGACCTGAAGTTCCATGATATCCCCAATACTGTCAGAAAGGCTGTTGAAAGTATCGCAGATAGAGGGATCGCCTTTTTTACGGTACACGCCTCCGGCGGCAGCGAGATGATCAGAGCGGCAAAGGAAGCTGCGGGCGATGCCAGGGTCCTTGCAGTGACAGTTTTAACGAGCCTGAACAGTGATGACGCGGCGCAAATTGGATTTTCCCAGCCCCTGGAAAAGCAGGTACTGAGGCTGGCGCGCCTCGCGTGGGACTCCGGGGCCGACGGTATAGTCTGCTCCCCACTGGAGGTATCAAAGTTAAGGGGAGCCCTGGACGATGACTGCATACTGGTGACGCCTGGTATACGACCGGCAGGGTCGGCAAGCGATGACCAGGCCAGGATCGCCACTCCCGCCGAAGCCGCTCGCTCCGGCGCCGACTATATTGTCGTGGGCAGGCCCATCGTAAGGGCAGAAGATAGAATCGCCGCGGTAAACAGTATCTTAAGTGAATTAAGTTGAAAGTTGAAGGTTGAAAGTTGAAAGCTAATTGGAGATTCGAGATAGAACATTAGAGAATTTGAGCATTGGAAACTGGAGATTAGCACATTAGACATTTGAACATTAGATACTGGAAATTGAATTTAATAAGTAGATGGTTGTTGGTCTTAACTTTCAACCTTCAACCTTCAACCTTCAACTTTCAACTTTTAACTAACAACTGACAACTAACAGTTTAACTGATAAAAACAGTCCGAAACTACACAGAATTATGTTAAACTTTCGCACTGTTTAACCGAAAAAAACTGAAAGTACTGGATAGGGGAGGAGAAAATGGCTCACAAACTTCTCATCGTGGAAGATAACATCGTTATCCTGACCATGCAGAAGCAGATCTTCGAGATGGAGGGTTACGATATAACCACAGCTCAGGAGGGTATGGATGCGCTCAAAAAGGTTCATCAGGAGCGTCCCGATATCGTCCTGCTGGACGTCAATATTCCCGGGATGAACGGTTTCGAGTTGTGCCGGCAGATAAAGGAGGACCCGGCCCTTTCGGACACAATTGTTGTGATGATTTCCGCCGTTTACTATTCAGATGAAGACGCCAAGAAGGGCATGGCCATGGGAGCCGATGCCTACTTCACCAAGCCATATGAGAACGAAGTCCTTCAGAACAAGATAAAGGAGCTTTTGGAAAAACGCGGTGAGTAAGGACTTTCTTCAGATCTTCAGGGACA
>JBGMRC010000070.1:2777-6734 GCA_048061075.1 bacterium
CAAAAGCCTGGAAGCCGTACTTTAAGATAGGCAGTAAAACCCCTTGACAAATAACAGGATTTTTTTTTAAACTATAACCGTAAGCGTAAATTTGCACTTGACACTTACTGCTGGGGGTTACTATGGCCTTGCTTGTTAAGCGAAAAGATATCTGTCGAATGTTGGGGATTTCCCCCTCGAAGGTGAATTTCTACACCACACAGGGTCTGTTTCCTGTTGAGGGAAGGACCCAGGGAGGATACGGTCTGTACGATTCGGACACGATACGTGCCCGATTCAGGCGGATCACGGAGCTCAAAGACGAAAGGTTGACCATTGCCGAGATCCGGGATCGTATCAGGGAAGAGGAGAAGGAACGGGGCCTCTACCTCGAGCTGAAATTTGATGAATAAATCCGAGGTGTTTGCCGGAAGTGCCAGAGGCGTGGTCAGCGTTCTTCTGAGGGAGAGGTCCGATGACCTGACTGAGAAACTTCGTAAGATCCTTCCCAAGAGCCTTTTTGATCTGGATATCGTTCAGAGCGGGACCGATCTTGTGCATAGCCTTGCCGTGGGGGAGGTGGATGTCGTCCTGATAGATCTGTCCGTTCCCACCATCGACAACAAGCGCTCCTTTGACGCAGTCCTCAGTCTGGATGTTCCTCCCCCTGTCCTTGTCTACGGCGGTCGTGATTCTTTTTCCACCCTGACCAAGTTCACAAAGCACGGTGCCCACGGTTTCTTCAGTATCGAGGATGAACAGGACATAATAATCCACGCCATCAGACAGGCTGCCAATCACTACGCGATAACCAGGGAAAATGAATCTTTAAGAGGATCGCTGCTCAAGAGGGACAAAACGGTGGAGGTTCTCGAGAGGCTCGGGGAGGCGATGTCCACTGTGTTCGATGTGAGGAAGATCCTCGAACTGACCCTGAAAGTGGTTCGCAGGGCCCTGGACTCGGAGATCTGCTGTCTGTATTTACTTGACTCGGATTCGGGAAAACTCATCGACAGCAGGGATCTGGGTGGTGACGAGGATCAGCCGCAGCAGGAGCTATGGGGCTCTGAGGGTTCCGGGTTGATACGAAATTTTCTCGACAGGGCCGCCGGGATAGCCTTTACCGAATCCAGGCTTCTTCGCCTCGATAACAGGGAGGAGATCATGGCGCTGGAAAAAGGCCTGAAAGACTCTCCTGATGATGGTGAGCTTAGAAACATCATCGCGGTTCCTCTCCACGTCAGAAACTCTCCTTCGGGGGTAATAATCGCTGCGAACAAGATTGATCAGAGAGAGTTTACCACTGAGGACCAGGAGATCATTCAGTCCGTAGCCAGGCAGACCGCCTTTGTCCTTGAGGGAATGAGTTCCCGGAAGCGAGAACAGTCCTTCCAGGAACAGCTCACCGACCAGGTTTATATCGCCACTAAAAAACTCAAGGAGAGGAACCTGGAGCTTTCACAACGCCTTCACGAAAGGGAGGAGGCCAACAGGAAGATCCAGGAGATGGCCGAGGAGATAAGTGAGAAAAACGTTTCGCTCAAAGCCATGATCGATCAGTTCAGGGTGATCCACGAGATAAGCCAGGTTATCGGCTCCGAGCTGGAGAACGAGAGCCTTTTAAAGAAGATAATTTCCGAGACGGCGACACTTCTCAAGGGAAAAACAGTTTCGCTGATGCTCAAGGACTCGGAAGGCAGCCTTGTAATCAAGCACGCGCTGGGTTTGAGCAGTGAGGTGATCAAGAAAACCAGGGTCAGGCCCGGTGAGGGGATCGCGGGCTGGGTTGCCGAGGAGGGCAAGCCCATCCTCGTGAGGGACGTGCGAAAAATAAAAAGGAGCCGGTCGGACAAAACCAACTACATGAGCGATTCCCTGTTATGCGCACCCCTTACTATAAAGGGTGACGTTATGGGGATATTGAACGTGACTAACCGTGATGGAGGCGGATCCTTCGACGAAAGGGACCTTTTCCTGCTCACTATCCTGGGCAACCACGCCGCGATAGCCATAGAGAACGCCCGCCTTTATGGAGCCATCAGGGAGAACTACTTCAACACCATAAAGGCGCTGGTCAATGCCGTGGAGGCCAAGGACAACTGGACGAGGGACCATTCGGAAAACGTCACCAACTACAGCCTGAAAATGGCCGACTACCTGGGGCTGTCCGAGAAGCAGAAAGATATTATCCGGTATGCCGGTGTGCTCCACGATATCGGAAAGATCGTCATAAGCAACTCTATCACCGATAAGCCCGGGAAGCTCAACAGCGATGAGTGGGAAAAGATGAGGGAACACCCCCTGATAGGGCAGAGGATACTGGATCCCATAGACTTTCTGGAGCCCGTGAAAATATGCATACAAACTCACCACGAGCGTTGTGATGGGTCAGGGTACCCCTTCGGTCTGCTGGCGCATGAGATACCGCTGGAGACACGGATCATTTCCGTGGCTGATGCGTATGATGCCATGACCCACTCCAGGCCGTACAGAGAGGCGCTTACTGTAACGGATGCGGTTGACGAGCTGAGGAGATCATCGGGGTCGCAGTTCGACCCGAAGGTGGTCGACAGCCTTGTGAAAATTATCGAGGCTGAAGGTTTTACCCATCCTATAGAACAATGAGGCTGGTAAACATCGGGGGTCTGTCTTTTCCGTTAACCTATTGTATTTAAACATATATCTAGACTATCAAATTAATTATGGTGGGCTAGAATCTCTTGATTGCAGATTACCGAAAATATTACGTTTTGCATCCATATACTCCTTCCTGCTTCCGTTACAGTGTAAAGGGAACAGGAAAGTGACGTAAATAACTGGAATTTATAATAAATCCGCGCTCACTTGACTAAATTTGCCCAGGAACAGCATTTTTTTCATAGCGAGAGAGAGAAACCAGCAGGGCGTTGCTCAAGAAGATAAAAAAACCGTTATTTCTGAAACGGTTACAGATTAGTAGCAGATTTGTCTAAATGGCATATAAATTGCGTAATTTCAAATAGTTAGGCGTTATTTAATACTTGAACCACATTACATCTATTCTACAGCTGGGTTCATGTACCAATATCAGCAGCGGCTGCAAGAAAGGGCATGTGTTTTGAAAGGGCGTTTTAAAAAAACAAGGTGGTTGCTGGTTTTATTTATAGTAATCACCATGAGTATCGCCGCTCCCTCTCACGCGGCTGTAGTGGGTACATATACTCTCAGCCTGCCCTCGGGCCAGAGTGTCATAATGGGGGACGCCACTGGAACCCTTGATTACACCCTCACCAATGACCCGGGAAACACCAACAATATTAACTATGTCAGATTCGATTTTGATGGTGCAATTTATTATCTGAGTTCCACAATCCAGGCGCCTCCCGGCTGGTTCGTCTTCTCAATAAACAACGACCCGACTCGCGCCAGGATAATTTTCCTTGCTTTGGGAGGTGGAATAACACCGGGTAACAGTGCTGACTTCTCCATTATCCTCACTGGTACTCTGGACGGCCCTATAACGCCGGACGTTAGCGATATGACCGACAGCATGACCGGCATCCTCATAAAAGACGGGTGGTTCGGAGACAATACTTTCAGTGGCAACAATCCCAACTGGACTCGCCACAGCCTGTATACGCAGCTCTTTGCCAGTCCCGCTACCGTGGGGGTCGGAGATAATATCACGCTTCAGATGGCTGTGACCAATCGCACCACTGTCTCCCAGAGCGGCATTGGACCCCAGGCGATCACTGTTTCAGGCAGCGGCAGTGTCAACCCTGTCAGTGGCCCCACTCCAGCGAGTGCGACTATTCCTGTGGGGGAGCAGAGGATCTTCACCTACACCTACCAGGCGGCGACCGCCGGGACGGTGACTTTTTCCGGATCGGCCTGGGAAGGTTCTCCAGGCAACGTGACCTCTCCGACAATTATGTCCAACGAGGTCATTATCGGTGAATTTACCGCCCGTATGGATGTCTCCTCCCTCCAGATTATCAG
>JBGMRC010000071.1:0-4329 GCA_048061075.1 bacterium
TGGAACATGGAACTCACTGATGTTGTCCGCTTAATCTACATCAGCGGCCTTAAAGCTTACAACACGAAAAACTCTGATAAAGAAGATATTTTTCTACAATAACGACAATGTTCTGTTGACGGGAAGGGATTTGCGGTGGTAGTTTCTGGTGAATAACGTGGAGTAAAAAGCCATGGATGGACTTTTTACGACCATATTAATGATTAAACAAGAAAGGGAAATGGGCAAGCAATGTCGGAGCGGGACGTTATAGTGCTTATCGGAGAGAGTAACTTTTCGATTCCTTTTAAATATGTAGATGAAATTGTCAGTTACGAGAAGGTCCTATCCAGGGATAATCTACCTGAGGGTATGCTGTCTGAGGACAGAACAGAACCCTACTGGGTTGCAGCGAGGGACGAGTGGCTGCCTCTTATCTTGCTCATGCCAGGCGCAAAAGTAACCGAACATTCACAGGTTGTGATAATCAATCAAGGCCCTAAAAGTATTGCTCTTTCGGTGGATCAGGTTGTGGGGATGGAGGATCTTGATACTCTCATTCCCCTTCCCGGACTGGTATCGGCTTGCACCCGGTTTCCAATATCAGGTGTGCATCTATGGAGGGAGAAAGTTGTTTTAGAACTTGACCTTTCGCGGTTTATTTAATATTTGTGTTAGGATAACCTAAATGGTAGAAAACCGGTTAATTGCGTTCACAGCAACACAGCGCGGTTTTGCTGTTCCGCTTGTAGAAGTACGTGAAGTAATAGACGTCGGCAGGATCGAATCTATACCCGGAAGCATTCCGCCCCTCGAGGGGCTAGCTATATACCGGAAAGACAAGATACTTCCGGTATTTTCCCTGAACCAGTTACTGGGAGGGGATGAGAGAGGTGAGGGTGACTTTCTGCTCGTCGTGAGAGTGGGTAGTGAGTCGCTCGGCATACGCGTCATGAAGATCGGAAAAGTGACCGGTTATCCTTCAGATGACCATATCAGCAGATACGAAGGTGCCCCCGATGTCCCTGACGGCGCAGTATTGGGGAAATTCCAGGAGAAGGGAGAAGAGTTTCTAATTCTGGATCTGGATCGGCTCTTCAGTGAACTGGCCGAAAAACTGGAAGGCATTTTCCAGGATCCTGAAGGCCGATCTCTCGGAACATCCCCTTGGGGGGAGGAATTGACATGAAAAAGATTCTTGTTGCCGACGACAGCGTTACCATACAGAAGGTGATCGCGCTCACCTTTGCGGAAGAGGCATTTGAGATACAATCTGTTGGGACGGGTTCGGATGCCCTGGACAAGATCAGAGAGTGGCAGCCCGATATTGTGCTTGCCGATGTGATCATGCCCCAGATGAACGGATATGAGCTGTCCAAGGCGATCAAGGGGGATCAGACCACCAGCAACATCCCTGTTCTGCTTCTGGCAGGTACATTCGAGGCTTTTGATGAGGAGGAGGCCAAGGCCGCCGGAGCCGACGACTTTATTACGAAACCCTTCGAATCCGGAGAACTCATAAGCAAGGTTAAGAACCTGACTGGGCCTGTGGATACCACTCCTGCACAGGCAGATCCGCCTGCTGCTGAATCAATTCCAGCCGCACCACCACCACCTGAAGCTCCGGCGATGGTCGTTGAAGATCTGATCGCAGATCTTCCGGAAACTGTGGAGTTCGGACCTGTAGCTCCAGAGCCCACACCTCCATCGATTGATAGCGAGCCGGATATCTGGGATATCCTGAGCGAAGTTTCATCGAGCGTTGAGACTGAATCACCTGCGGCCGCACCGCCTGAAGCGGAAACTTCCGTCCCGTCACTGGGACCGCTGGAGGACGCCGGTGTGGTTGACGTTGGAAGTTTTGAGGTGGGTCTGGACAGGGAAGAGGTAGCGGAGTTCTCTCCTGTGCCCCAAGAGGCTCCTGTAGACGACGGAAGACATTTGGAGGAGAGGGAGAAGGATTTCTTCGGGCTCGATGAAAACCGGGACGCCGGGCTTGATATCGGCCCGTTGGATGACGCAATAGAGGAGATTTCCTTCGAAGTTGAAGAGAGCCCCCAAAGCACTCCAGAAGCCGGTGAAGCTTCTTTTATAGTTCCGGATCCCCTGGAGAGCCATCGGGAGACAACAGGTGAGACACTTTCGCCGGAGGTGCTTATGTCCGACATCCCGGCTGAGGCAGGTCAGGTAGAGGAAACTCCAGGCGTTCCCACAGAATCGGCGCCTGCTTCCGTTGAGATGAGCCCCACCGCCGAGGAGATAGCTCCAGTCCTGGAGATCCAGGATATACCTTCTTCCGTTGCTCCTGAGGCCATGCCGGATGAAAGTGAGAGGCCGGTTCAGGAGGTTTCAACTATCCCTGCCGGTGATCAGATCCAGATCGATGATGATCGCATCAGGGATCTTGTGCGGAAAATAGCTGAGGAGGAGGCCGAAAAAGTAGCGTGGGAAGTGATCCCGGAATTGGCCGAAGTTCTCATAAGGGAAGCAATTGCAAAGATAAAGAGCGAATCCTGACACAAAATGAGGTTTGGTGCTGGAGGGCTTTTCGGGATACCGTGAGCCCTCTTTTTCGTTAAGAGGTTATTTGATGAAGAAAGAGTTGCCGAAACATTTCAACCCTGTCGAATCCGAAGGCAGATGGTACAAATTCTGGATGGATAGAGGGTATTTTCACGCAGATGAGAGTTCATCCTCACCTCCTTACAGTATAGTCATCCCCCCTCCCAATGTTACCGGATCTCTGCATATGGGTCATGCTCTCAATAATACGCTGCAGGACATCCTTATTAGATACAACAGGATGAAGGGACTGGAGACTCTCTGGATGCCGGGGATGGACCACGCAGGAATCGCCACACAGAATGTGGTGGAGAAGGAACTGGCCATTGAAGGTATAGACCGGCATGCTATGGGCCGCGAACGCTTCATAGAGAGGGTCTGGAAGTGGAAGAAAAAATATGGGGGCCTCATTCTGAAGCAGCTGCAGGGACTGGGCGCCACATGTGACTGGGAAAGAGAACGTTTCACTATGGACGAAGGACTTTCCCAGGCTGTGAGAGAGGTTTTCGTGCGCCTCTATCACGAAGGCTTTATCTATCAGGGGGATTATATCATCAACTGGTGTCCGCGGTGCCTCACTGCTCTTTCGGACCTGGAGGTCGAACACCACAACACCAAGAGCAGTCTCTATCATATCAGTTATCCTTCGGTGGATGGAAAAGTCAGTGTTACGGTAGCCACAACAAGACCGGAAACCATGCTCGGGGACACCGCTGTAGCTGTTCACCCGGATGATGAACGTTACACGGACCTTGTGGGAGAATCCTTCAAGCTGCCACTTACAGACAGGGATATACATATGATATCCGACTCCTTTTGCAGCATGGAGTTCGGTACCGGTGCAGTTAAAGTTACACCAGCCCACGATCCCAACGACTTTGAGATCGGCGAGCGGCACGACCTGCCGAATATCACCGTCATATCCGAGGACGGTACGATGACCGCTGATGCAGGCAAAAGATACGAGGGGCTGGACAGATTCGAGTGCAGGGAAAGGGTAGTTGAGGATCTGAAAGAAGGCGGGTTTCTCGCATATTTAGAGGATTACCAGCATTCGGTGGGACGATGCTACAGGTGCAGTACGGTTATCGAACCACTCATTTCGAGACAGTGGTTTGTCAGGATGAAGGAACTGGCTGAACCAGCTATTGAAGCTGTACAGGATGGTCGAATAAGCATAATCCCACAGAATTGGGAGAAGACATACTTCGAGTGGATGAATAATATAAGGGACTGGTGCATCTCCAGGCAGATATGGTGGGGGCACCGTATCCCGGTATGGACCTGCCGGAACTGTAATGAAGTTGTGGTGGAAGTAGACGAACCTGAGGCATGTCCCGGCTGTGAGTCGAAGGAACTGGTGCAGGAGGATGATGTGCTGGATACCTGGTTTTCCTCGGCACTGTGGCCATTTTCCACAATGGGCTGGCCGGATGAGAGCAAGACACTGGAGAAATTCTATCCCACCAGCTGTCTGGTAACGGGTTTCGATATTCTCTTCTTCTGGGTGGCCCGAATGATCATGATGGGCATCAAGTTTATGGGAGATGTACCGTTCAGGCACGTCTACATCCATGCCCTTGTGAGGGACGCTGAAGGCCAGAAAATGAGCAAGTCCCTGGGAAATATCATTGATCCGCTGGTTATAATCGAGAAATTCGGGGCAGACGCCTTCCGGTTCACGCTGGCCGCTTTTGCGGCTATGGGCAGAGATATACGTCTTGACGAGGACAGGATCGAGGGTTACAGGCACTTCGTCAACAAGATATGGAACGCGGCCAAACTGGT
>JBGMRC010000071.1:4429-6702 GCA_048061075.1 bacterium
CTTACAGAAGACATATGGCAGAATCTGCCGGTGGAGGGTGAAAGTATCATGATAGCGCCTTATCCGGAATCAGATAAAAGTATTCGCGACGAGGCATCGGAAGAGGCGGTTCAAATACTGCAGGATTTCATAACCGGGATAAGAAACCTGAGGTCGGAGATGGGCATCGTACCATCAGTTACCGTTACAGCGACAGTAGTCGGCAGCGATAAAAAAGTGAGGTCAATTCTGGAGGATAACATGGTAGACATCCTCAGGCTTGCGAGGCTCGACGCGCTGGAGGTTTCCGACACCACTGAAATACCCCAAGACGCTTCAACCGCGGTGGTCAGGGGTCATGAGATATTCATGCCATTCCCGGGTTCAGTCGATGTAGAGGCTGAGAGAGACAGGATAGGAAGAGAGATCCAGAAGGTTACTTCAGAACTGGAGAAAGTGCAGAGTAAATTATCAAACGCCCAGTTTCTCGAAAAGGCGCCCTCACAGGTAGTACAGAAGAACAGAGATATTGCGGAGGAGCTGCGAACAGCTCGGGATAAGCTCAAGGTCAGTCTGGAGCGCCTCAGTGTCTGATTGCCCTGATACGGTCCGTACACTTGTAAAGGCCGCACTGGCTGAAGACATCGGCTCGGGGGATATTACTACTGAAAGTCTCATTGGTCAGAATAGAGTTGGGAGAGCTCACGTTATAGCCAAAGAGGCCTGTGTGGTCTGCGGACTAGAGGTGGCTTCCCTTGTCTACATGAACCTGGATCCGGGAGTAAGGTTCATGGCATCGGTACAAGGGGGAGATCTGGTGGCAAAGGGAACGGTGATCGCGAAACTCACAGGATCTCTGGCCTCGATTCTGACAGGGGAGCGCACTGCCCTGAACTTCCTTCAACGCCTCTGTGGTATCGCCACGGGGGCCAGACGCTTTGCCGATATTGCCGCCGGCAGGGCCACTATCCTGGATAGCAGGAAGACGGTCCCGGGGTGGCGATGGCTTGACAAGATGGCGGTCAGAACCGGAGGGTGCCGGAACCACCGTATGGGTCTTTACGACGGGATACTTATAAAAGATAATCATATCGCTTCTGTGGGGAGCATCTCAGAGGCTGTCAGGATGGCCAGAAAAGGCGCGGCCCGGGACATGATGATCGAAGTTGAGGTAGAGAATATAGAAGATCTTAAAGAGGCTGTGGAAGCTGGAGCGGACCTGGTTATGCTGGACAATTTTTCCCCAGAGAGTGTGGAGAAGGCAGCGACAATGGCCAGGGGCAAGGTGAAGATAGAGGTTTCGGGTGGCATTGATGAGGGTAACCTGGCCGATTACGTCCGTTCAGGAGATGTGGATTATATTTCCGTCGGTGCTATCACGCACTCTGTTAAAGCGATCGATATATCGATGGATGTTGTTATCGATAAAGAGTAGTTGAAAGTTGAAGGTTGAAGGTTGAAAGCTTTAACCAACAACTAACAACTTAACTTTCAACTTTAAACTTTCAACTTTCAACTTTTAACTTTCAACTTAATAAACATGATAATACACCGATACGGATCAGTAACGTCAACCAACGATGTGCTAAAAGGAATGGCCGAGAAGGGTGCTCCGGAGTGGACGGCCGTTGTGGCAGAGCAGCAGACTGGAGGCAGGGGACGAGAAGGGAGAAGCTGGTATTCTCCTCCTGGCAGCCTTTATCTGTCGGTGCTCCTCAAACCGGCAATTCTGCCCATGGAACTTCAGAGAATGCCTGTGATCGTCTCATATGCCCTGGCCGAGTTCCTGATGCAGGAGGGGGGTGATTTTTCCCTGAAATGGCCCAACGATATCCTCCTGAACAGGAGGAAGGTAGCGGGTGTCCTCCTCGAAGCCAGGACGCAGGGTGAGGATGTGCATTACATAGTGGCAGGGATAGGGATAAATATATCCTTTGGTCAAAATTCACTGCCGGCCGACCTCAGGGACAGGGTTGCTGCCCTCGAAGAGATAATTGGGGATTGGAGTATTGATTCCATGTTAAAAAGGATTCACTCGTCCTTGAAGATCCACTATGGTTCCTTCAGAGATGAGGCATGGGAAAATATTCGTGAGAAATGGTCCAGTTACGCCGACTGGAACACGCCTGTAATTTTCAGGAAGGGCAGCCGCGAGGTGGCGGGTTATCCTCAGTCCCTTTCAGATGATGGCTCCCTTGTTCTGAGAACTTCAGAGGGTGTTCTGAATATACACTCCGGGGATATAATTACCGGATGAAAATGACACTTTTCACTTTCCGCGGAGTAAAAAGCCA
>JBGMRC010000072.1:0-6637 GCA_048061075.1 bacterium
TCGAGATCGTGATCAAGTCGACGCGCGAGCTCTTCCGCGGTATCGTGGCTGATCTCGCCCTCCATGAGGAGTTCTGAAAGTGTGCTCTTCTGAAGCATGAGGAGCGATCTTCTCAGCATCAACTCCCTTGAGGTTATGACTTCAGGTGTTGTTTCGAGCTCCACCATCTCCTCTCCTGCTTTTCTTAGCTCCTCTTCAAGTTCATAGGTCAGGCGCGTTGCCGTGGCCGGTGAGATGCGCCCCTCTATCTTTTTCCTTTTGAGATCCTCCAGGCTCCTGTTGATAATAACGGTACGGGCCACCGCGCGTTCATAGAGTTCATCCTTCTCGTCCCTGCCGGCGAGACCGAGGAACCTGATAAGCAGCGACATGGTAAGTCCCTGAACGGTAAGAGACAGGAAAACAACTCCAAACACCAGGGAGACTATGAAATCCCGCTGGGGAATGTCGGGCAAGCCCAGAGCAAGGGCGATGGGGATCGAACCGTGGATACCTCCCCAGTTAATAACGTGGGTCCACCTGATGGGGATCCGTTCACCTGCCAGGTTAAGGAGTGCGAGCATGGGATAGCTCCCAACGGCCCTGGCCGCGACCACTATCAGGAAAGCGGCAAGTATTGAGGGCCATATCAGGAAAAGCTCACCGGGGTCTATCTGAGTACCTATCATCAGGAAGATGAGGGAGTTGATGATAAAGGCGGCGATCTCCCAGAAGTTCTTGATGGCAATACGTGTCGTTGGGCTCATAGCGTGCCGGGTGCCCTGATTTCCGATCAGAACCCCGGCAGCCACAACGGCCATAACACCTGAGACGTTCAGGGTATGTTCGGCTATCATGAATGAACCGAAAGCGAGGATTATAGTGATCAGGACCTCGAGAACGTGATCGTCCAGCTTCTTGAGGAACATGAACGCTACCTGTCCGGCGATTATTCCCACTATAAGGCCGCCAATGACTACTTTCAGGAAAAGCAGGACCGATGAACCCAGGCTGAAAGTTCCTGACGTTATTATTCCCACAAGCACGCCGTAAAGAACGATGCCGGTTCCGTCGTTGAATACCGATTCTCCCTCCATGATCATGGAGAGCCGCTTGGAAACGCCCAACCTCTTGAACAGGGCCAGGACGGAAATGGGATCCGTGGGCGTGATCATAACACCCACGAGAAGGGCTACGATAAAAGGTAATCCTGTCAGCCGCTGCAAAAGAAACCCGGCCGTGAAGCCGGCTATTAAAAGTCCGGGAAGGGCGAGGACTGCTATTGTCCGCATGTTCCTTTTCAGGTCGGAAATCTCGAAATGAATGGCCCCCTCGAAAAGAAGGGGAGGCAGGAACGCGAAGAGGATCATCTCCTCGGTGAGACGATAGGGGCCGATCCCGGTGAGTCCCACAAAGAGACCCCCGATCACAAGAGCTATCGTATAGGGGAGCCTGACGTACTTGACCACAACACTTATCAGGGCCGCTATGGTCAGGAGCGTCAGAAACTGGATCTCAGGTCCAATAAGAGTCTGTTCCATCTAGAATACCCTAGACGGGCATGGGTTTTCTTTTCTCGTCCACGCTCCGGTAAAAGCGGTCCTTGTCTATGATCGCCCGCTCGATCTCACCGTCTGCAACGAGTTCAACTTCGTCGTAGACCTCAACATCGAACAAATACCTGATGCCGGCAGCCTCCCTTAATGTAACGGTGGCCTCTACCTTAAGGCCGGGAGGGGTAGGTTTGAAGTGGCGCACCAGTATTCGCGTGCCCACAGAGATCTCGCCCTCCTTCATCACAGGCAAAAGCGCATCGGTGGCCGCGGTTTCGAACATTACGGTGATCATTGGGGTTGCAAGCACATCGACACCGATGTTGCCGACGGTGCTCGCCAAATGGCTCTCATCAACTACGATGGAAAACTTCCCGGTCGCTCCGGGTTTCAATCGACTCATAAATGTATCTCCTTTAAGGACGGTATGCAGATAATCACAGGAGCAGGGACACGTCAAGGGATGAGGAGGCGGCATGTTTGTAAAGATGGCGACTTGACGCTGTGAGAATGTATGTGGTAATTACTATTCTGGAGGCAGAAATGATGAACTCACGAGATAACCTCACCCCATCCGTGTCCCTGTTTCGATTTTGGTGGCTGCCCACCAGTTATGATTAGGCCGTGCCGGCTATCGGACAGGGATAGAAGCACCAAACAGCAACCCAGACAAGCCCCGCCGGGATTCGGTGGGGCTTTTTTATTAAAAGGATTCTCATTTTAATCCGGGGGGGAGAGAGAGGAGAAAGTAATGAGAGGAAGATCGATTTTGAGAGTTGTTGCCCTGACGGTAATGGTTGCTTTTCCACTGGCGGCGCAACACGCATACGCGGCTGAGCCTTACAAGATAGGGGCGGCCTTTGCTCTGACCGGACCGGCTGCCATGATAGGCAACCCTTCCAAAAAGATGGCGGACATGCTTCTGGAGGAGATCAACGCTGGTGGCGGTGTCAACGGCCATCCAATTGAGATGATCACCTATGATACTGCGTCCGATCCCACAAAGGCTGTGACCGTAATACGCAGGCTTGTTAACAAGGATAAGGTTCTGGCGGTGATAGGGCCTACGACGACGGGATCAGCCATGGCCTCAATCAAGTTCATACAGGACAGCGAGGTGCCAATGATCGCAGCTGTTGGCGGGTCTCCCGTTGTAATTCCGGTAAAGAAGTGGGTGTTCAAATCCCCTCAGACGGGAATAGTCGCCGCAGAGCGCCTTTACGATTACTTTGTAGAGAAGGGTATCAAGAAGGTGGCCCTGCTGACATCAGCCGGCGGATTCGGAAATGCTGGAAAGAAAGCCCTTCTGGGCCAGGCTGAGCCTCTTGGCCTGAAGATCGTAGCCGACGAACGCTACAACGACAGGGACACCGACATGAGCGCTCAGCTCACATCTATCCGAGGTACTGATGCACAGGCCATAGTGGTCTGGGGGATAGGGCCGGCACCGGCCATTATCACAAAAAACGCGAAACAGCTCGGCGTAAAGATACCCATTTTCATGAGCCACGGGCAGGCAGATCCCAGCTTCATAAGGTTGGCCGGGTCCGCAGCTGAAGGTGTACGCATGCCGGCAAGTCGCTTTATCGTAGCCGATCGCCTGCCTGACAGCGATCCCAGGAAACCGTTCCTTCAGAAGATAAAGAAGCAATACGAGGCCCGCTACGGACCCGTAAGCACTCACACTGGTTATGCCTACGACGCTCTGCAGATACTGGTGAGGGCTCTTAAAAAGGCAGGCACCGACAGCGCAAAACTTCGGGACGCCATTGAGCAGACGAAAAACTACGTGGGGATCAACGGAACTTTCAATATGTCTCCCGATGATCACAACGGGTTGACCAAGGAATCCCTTATTATGGTCATGGTAAAGGACGGAGGCTGGGTGATTGTCCCCTGAACAATCTGAATCATACCCGGGAGGAGGTGCCCTGCGCCTCCTCCTGGGTAACGAAGCCATAGCACAGGGCCTTTTTGAAGCGGGCTGCAGGTTGGCTGCCGCCTATCCCGGAACCCCTTCCACCGAAGTTCTGGAAGCCCTTCCGGCCTATGGAGCTTCGGACCTGCATCTTGAATGGTCAGTAAATGAAAAGGTGGCCTTGGAAACAGCCGGTGCAGCTTCATACTGCGGGCTCCGGACAGCCGCTGTGATGAAGCAGGTGGGACTCAATGTAGCCTTGGATCCCCTGATGAGCCTTGCTTACACGGGTGTTATAGGCGGACTGCTCCTGATCGTGGCCGATGATCCGGGACCATACAGCTCCCAGACTGAACAGGATACACGCTTCCTTGCGATGACCGCAAAAGTTCCCGTCCTTGATCCGGCAACACCTGAACAGGCAAGAGAGATGGTACACACCGGCTACAGGATCTCGGAAAAGTACAGGATCCCGGTGATCCTGAGACCCGTATTGAGGGTATGCCACTCCAGGGCTCCCATTCCCGGTCTTCGCAAGCGAAAGAAGGGAAAGGATGCGTCTTTTGTAAGGGACGTCAACCGCTGGGCCGCCACCCCGAACTATCGGTATCATCTACATGAGGAGCTTAACTACAAAATAAGCTCTGTACTGAAGGACCCGGACGTAATCTCATCCTACACGTTGTCTGACGCGTCTGTAGCCGGGGCTCCCTTTGCTGTAGTGGCCTCAGGTTTGCCCGCGGCCTATGCTGCCGATATCCTGAACCGGGCGGGGATGGAAAATGAGGTTCCTCTTCTTGGCGTGGGGGTACCGTTCCCTCTGGATAAGGACAGGATAGCTTCAATGCTCGACGGATGCGGCAGGATCCTGGTTCTGGAGGAGACCGGGCCACTGATGGAGATCCTGCTGGGTGGATACTTTGATATCTCCGGCAGGCTCGACGGAACAGTTCCATCGGCAGGGGAGATGACACCGGATACAGTTGCCCATGCCCTCACAAGGCTCCTTCCTGAAAAAATTCTGGTCGAGGACGTACATACTGTCAGCCAGGTCGAAAACAGACAAAATGAAAAAGCGGTTACTGCCCCGCCCACGCTCTGTCCCGGATGCTCACACAGAGCCTCATTCTGGGCCCTGAAAAAGGCAATGCCCGGGGGGATCTACACTGGTGATATAGGGTGTTACACCCTTGGTATATCCCTTGGGGCCGTTGACACTGTCCTGTGTATGGGAGCGTCTATTTCACAGGCGGCAGGATTTTTCTGGTCGCAGCTAAAAAAAGGCGAAACCCTCGTTCCCATCGCCGCTGTTATAGGTGATTCAACTTTTTACCATTCCGGCATACCGCCACTTCTTAACGCGGTTGGTCAGGGAGCCGCCTTTGTCCTCATGGTTCTTGACAACGGCATGTCAGCCATGACAGGAGGGCAGCCAAGTCCCGCGACGGGCCTCCTGGCTGGTGGAGGTCATGGGGTGCCAGTGCCCATGGAAGAGGTCATCGCCGGGTGCGGTGTAAAGCATATAAAGGTTTGTGATCCCTTCGATTTTGACTCCATGGTGGGTGTTATCGAAGAGGCAGCACAAGTGGCCGGTAAGGGGGAGATGGCTGTAATAATAAGCAGGTCTCCCTGTGCTCTGATCCACGGACAGCAGTTGGGGCCGAGACCTGTAGTGGACCACGAAATATGTAATGAGTGCCGTATATGTACGGAGAATTTCGGCTGTCCTGCACTTGAGTGGCAGGATGAAGGGCTGATGATCACATCGGCACTGTGTACGGGCTGCGCGGCATGTGTCCGATCATGTCCCGTCGAGGCTATCATAGTCAGGGAGCCATAATGAAAGATGCACAGCTTTCATACGATATTGTTATCTCCGGCAGAGGAGGTCAGGGTGTCCTGTTCCTCTCCCGTATAATCGGAGAGGCGGCTCTCTTCCAGGGACTAATGGTTAGGACAACAGAAACCCACGGCATGGCCATGAGGGGTGGATCCGTACTGTGCTTCGTGAGAATAGGAGAGTGCATGGCCCCTCTTTTCCAGTCGGGGGCCGGCAGGCTGCAAATGGCTCTCCACGATGGTGAAGTGGCTGGCGGCATGAGATTCCTCGGGCCTGGTTCGCGGGTTCTGGTCAACACCAGGGAACAGATAAAACCAGACCTCATGCGTCTGGATGCCGACGGTATTGCCGCTTCAGCAGGCAACTCAAGATCCGCGAATCTGGCTCTTTTAGGAGCGGCAGTGACACTTGAGGATTTTCCCCTGGAGGCGCAAGCTGTGGAGTCGGTAATAAAAAGAACAGGCAGTGGCAGGATCACAGAAATCAATCTTGAGATCTTCCGATCTGGACTAACCGAAGCTGAAAGGGAGAAGTAGGTGTATCGACCGGATAGAGAAACTCTGCCCACAGAAGAGATCCGAAAAATGCAGCTTGCCAGGCTGCGAAACACTATCCGGCAAATAGGGGATAACAACACCGGTTACCACGGGAGGATCGGTGGAGTTGATCCTGAAGAGATCGGGGACCTTGACGATCTTGCCGACCTGCCCTTTCTGACCAGGGAAGACCTGCGGAACGAGTACCCCTGCAATCTTATCTGCGCCGGGATGAAAGATATAGTCCGGATGCAAATGAGCTCGGGAACAACCGGAACACCCAATATAAATCCCTATACCAGAAGCGATGTGAACCAATGGAGGGAGATCATGGCCCGCTGCCTCGCCACAGCTGGTGTGGGCAAAAGCGATGTTATTCAGATCACACCATCCTTCGGACTATTTAATGGAGGCTTCGGCTTCCATTACGGGGCAGACACCCTGGGAGCTTTCATAATACCGATCGGCGCGGGCCGAAGCTCACTGCAGCTGCAGTTTTTCCGCGATCTGAAAACTACCGCCCTCGGAGCGATCGCATCCTATCCCCTCAGGCTCATGGAGGTGGCAAGGGAGGAGGGGTTCGACTGGAGTGACACCGAACTGAAAGTGGGGATCTTCGGAGCCGAGATATGGAGTGACGAGATGCGCAGCCGCATCGAGGCTGAGATGGGGATAAAGACCTTCGATATCATAGGAATGACTGAATCAGGCGGGATCGGAATGGGTATAGACTGTGAAGCCCAGGAGGGTATACATGTCTGGGAGGATCACTACCTGATAGAGATCATCGATCCTGGCACAGGTGCGGTAC
>JBGMRC010000073.1:0-6597 GCA_048061075.1 bacterium
ACATAGACGAGGGCGACAAGGTGGCGGTCAAGCTCCACTTCGGCGAGGCGGGAAACACCGCCTTCCTGCCCCCCATGTACGCGAGGGTGATCGTAGACGAGGTGAAAAAGGCCGGGGGCAAGCCCTTCGTGACGGATACCAACACTCTTTACAAGGGCAGCCGCGGCAACGCCATCGACCACCTGGAAACGGCCATGGCAAACGGCTTTTCCTACGCCACCCTGGGCGCTCCACTCGTCATCGGCGACGGCCTCATTGGACTCGATTACATCACCGAGAAGATAAACGGCAAACGGTTCAAGGAAGTCAAGATCGCTTCTGCCGTCTACCATGCGGACGTCATCATCACCCTGGCGCACTTTACCGCCCACGAACTCTTCGGCTTCGGCGGGGTTATCAAGAGCATCGGGATGGGAGGCGCGGCCCCATCCGGCAAACAGGAGCTGCATTCGGACGTGCTCCCCGTGATTGATTCAGAAAAATGCACCTCATGCGGCAGGTGTGTGAGGTGGTGCCCCGCGGATTCCATCAACTGGAAAGAGGGAGAGCCGGCGCAGATAATCGAGACCGTCTGCATAGGGTGCGGCGAGTGTACTGTGGTGTGTACTGACGGGGCCATAGAGGTTAACTGGAAGACGGACATACCCGCCCTTCTCGAGAAGACTTCCGAGTACACATACGGCGTTCTGAAAAACAAGGCGGGAAAGCACCTGTCTTTTAATTTTCTCTTCAACATGAGCCCGGACTGTGACTGTTACGACTTCAATGACCCCCCATTCGTTGCCGACGTCGGGATCATGGTGTCGACTGATCCAGTGGCCGTCGATCAGGCCGCGATAGATATGGCGAACAGGGCCCAGGGTCTTGCGGGCAGCAAACTCGAAGAACTCGACGCCCAGGACAAGTTCAGGAGCGTTACCGGTATCGACTGGGAGCCGCTCCTTGCCCACGGCGAGGAGATCGGACTGGGGAGGAGGGAATATGTCCTTGAGGAAGTTGAGTAGAGTAGTATTAACGGTGGCTGTGGCCGTGGTCCTGGCCCTGCCGGTGTCCTCTGCTTCAGATGAAGTGAAGAAGATCAAGGTCGTACTGGTTCCGGAGCGGAATATCTTCAACCAGCAGAGTAAGTACCTGACCATGCGCGATTACATCAGCTCCATTCTGCCTGTTAATATTGAATTCCATGTCCTGAAGGATTACGAAGAGGTGATGGAGGTCCTGGAGATCGGTGAGGCCGACGCCGGGGTGCTTGGCAGCTTCCTCATGCTGCACGGGATGGTCAATCATGATCTAATCCCCCTGGCCCGACCGGTCTGGAATTCGGGGGAGTCTGTCTACCAGTCCGTTATCTTTACCAGGGTGAGCTCCACGGTGACGAAGGATATAAAGACCTGGGAGGGCAGATCTTTCGCTTTCGCCAACAGGCATACATCTGCAGGTTTTTACTATCCTCTGTATCTCATGCGCGCCAATGGGATAAAAAAGGATCCCTGGGACTTCTTCTCCGAGATGAAGGAGGCCGGGAGCCACGACGCCGCCCTGTGGATGGTGTCAAACAACCTGGCGGATATCGGGGCTGCCAAGGATACTATTTTCCGGGAGACTATGAGAAAAAATCCGGAACTGGAGGATCTCATAAAGGTCCTCTATACCGGTGGAAAGTTCCCTGACGCGACATTTGCGGTGATCTCCAGCATGGATCCTGCCCTCCGTGAATCACTGAAGCAGGCACTACTCGGTATGCACAACTCCCCTGAAGGCAGAAAAGTTCTAGATGAATTCGGGGCCAGAAAGTTCATCCCCTCACCACGAGAAGATTACAATGCCGTTTTAGATGTCGTTGCAAAGGCCGGTTTTGATATTAACAAGATAACGGTTGTGGATCATCTCGGCAGAAAACTGAAACGGAAGGGCAAGCTGCCTTGAAGCGGAACATCATCATAGGTCTTTCCTCAATATTTGTTGTCGTCCTTCTGGGCGGGGGGTTCGTCGCTTCTCTCATGACCAAGTTCAGCAAGTACAATACTGCCTACACTCAGATGGACAAGGTGCTCAGGGATATCGAGGGGCTTCACACACAGATCCTGCTGGCCGTGAGCGAGATCGCTGTCGCAAAGGAGGATCCGGTGGAGCTCCGGCGGCTTGTCGGGCAGGTCACGGCTATCAGCGCTACCCTCTCCAGGCTGAAAGGTGAAGTCAACCCCAAGATGGTGACCGGCAAGGGATGCGGGATCTGCCACGACAAACCCGGAGAACTTGTCCAGGGCCTCAACCGTTTGCTGATACGTTTCGAAAGCTCTTTTGACGATTTTACCATGATGGCAAGCATGCTGATAACGGCAAAAGAGGGTGACCAGACAAAAGACATCAGCAGGCGTCTTTTAGACAGTCTCGAAAACATCTACAGTCTGGTCTTGGCCCTTGATAACGAAACGACCCCCATGCTGGAGCACATCCACGTGGAGATGCAAAGTACTATCTCGCGAGTATCGAAAACCCACAACACAACAGTCATTATCACTGTCCTTCTCGTGTTGGCCGCCATAATTCTCACAATAAGAGCGGTAACGAACCCCGTAAGGCGCCTCACAAGAGGTACCGAGGCCATAGTTCAGGGCGATTACGATCACAGGATAGAACTGGAGGGCAAAGATGAACTGGCACTACTTGCGGAGCGTTTCAATTACATGGCGGAAGTACTCGCAAATCGTGAAAGCCGGCTCGTTGAGAAAAAAGAACAGCTCCAGGAACTGACCGGGACACTGGAAAAGAAGGTTCAGCAAAGGACCATCGCCCTGAGGGAGAAGCAGGAGGAGATCAACCGCAAGTATCTGGAGCTTGAATCCACCAACGAAGAGCTCCAGGCCTCCTACGTACAGCTCCAGTCCACGGCAGCGGAGCTTGAAGAGGCCCAATCCAGACTCCAGGAAAACTACGATATGCTCCAGGCTATGAACAAAGAGCTCAGAAAGGCCAACGATGTAAAGAACAAGTTCCTTTCCATCATGTCACACGAACTGAGGACCCCGCTGACTGTCATCAACGGCTACCTGTCGCTGGTTCTGGAAAAGAACTACGGAAAACCGTCCAAGTCCCTCAGGGATGTATTGTCGGTAGTAAAGGAGCAGGGGGTAAACCAGCTCAGTCTCATTGAAGACCTCCTGGATCTGACAAGGATCGAATCGGGAGAGTTCAAGCTTGACAAGCAGCCCTGCAACCCGGAGGAGATGCTGCGGAAGATCATTGCGTCCTTCAAACCGAGTATGGACGAAAGGAAGATCACGGTAACGCTGGATCTGGAAGGAGATATCCCTGAGGTGTACTGGGATTACCAGAAGATTTTGCAGGTTTTCCAGAACCTTCTGGACAACGCGCAGAAATTCACTCCAGCCGGAGGCTGGGTGGCGATCAGCATAAAGTCGAAGACCGACTTCGTGGAATTCAGGGTCAGCGATAATGGAATCGGGATCCCCAGGGAGCAGCAGAGCTATATCTTCGACCGCTTCTACCAGGTGGACAGTTCCTCCACCAGGCAGTTCAGCGGCTCAGGGTTGGGGCTTTCCATCGTCAGAGAAATAGTAATCGCTCACAACGGCAAGATCTTTGTGGACAGTGACGAGGAAAAGGGTACAACATTCCTGATCCTCCTGCCTCCCGGCGATCCTGATTCAGTGAGCGAGAGCTATATGGAAGAGGTACTGGACAAAGCCGCAAGGACAGTAACTGATCAGAGGGTCGCCGAGGGGACGGGGGAGAAGATCCTGGTCGTTGACGACGACGACGCCTTCCTGAGTATGATGAGTATGATCCTCCCACGCTACGGTTATGATGCTTATACCACCTCTGATGCGGAGGGGACGCTGGATTTCATAAAGGAACACGGGATCGAACTGGTCCTGCTGGACCTCATGATGCCGGATGTGGACGGATACGAAGTCTGCAGGAGGATAAAGAAGGATAAAGCGACTAAAAGCATACCGATAATTGTGGTTTCTGCATCCGGGGGCAAGGAGATAACCAGGAAGATCAAGCAGGCGGGTGCCGATGATCATCTGGTCAAACCCTTCGATCACGACGAGATCCTGAACACGATCAGCGATTACCTGAAGGCCGGAAAGAAGGGTTCGAAAAAGCCAGCTTCGAGCCCGAAATCTCAGGAGGGAGAACATCGCGATACGCCGGATTAAGCTTCCCGAGGATGTAAAGGGAACTATTACAGCTTTATCGAAACTAACAGCCCCAGCCGCATTACGGTTGGGGCTGTCTGTTTATCTGGTGGGAGGTTCTGTCAGAACCCTGGTGGAGGCTAGGAGCCGGCCGAAGGATTGGGATCTGGTAGTGTTGGGTCCTGGCGACAGCGGGGCTCGAAGGCTGGCAGAAAAGCTCTCATCAAGCTGGCAGGTCAGGGAGCCGGTTGCCTTTCACCGCTTTGGAACCTACCTTGTTCCCGGTCCGGCAGGTCCGGTGGAGATCACGCAGGGGAGCCTCAGGACGGGCCTTGCGCCTGAAGCTGCTGATCCACTGGTGCGGGATTCTCTCACGCGGGATTTTACCGTAAACGCTCTTTACATAGATCTGCTCAAGTTAAAGCCCGGCTCCCTGACTATGGAGATACTGGATCCGACGGGCTTGGGTCTTAAAGATTTACGGTCGGGGATCCTCAGAACGCCTCTTAATCCCATTGTCACACTCGGTGACGACCCCTTGCGGATATTGAGGGCAGCGCGCCTGCGCAGTACCGGCAAGTATCGTATGCTCCCGGTTTTTTCAGTCGCGGCCAAAAAAGCTGCCGGCCTTCTTGATGGGACAGCAGCGGAAAGGCTGAGGGATGAGCTTGACAAGCTCATGATGGGAACCTGTCCCTCAGCGGGTCTGTCATCCCTTGCAAGCTGGGGTGTTTTTGCCGTTATTGCCCCGGAGATCGAGGCCATGGTCCATTTCAGGCAGCGGACCCCTTATCACTATCCGAGCCTTTTTAAACACACTATGAGAGTAGTAGACAGGGTCGAACCCGAACCGGCGCTCAGGTGGGCAGCTCTGCTCCACGACTGCGGAAAGCCGGTTGTGAGAACAAGCGCCGGTGAGGTGGACAGATATTTCGGTCACGAGACCGCGGGCGCCAATATTGCCGCGAAACTTTTGTCAAGGTTGAGGTTCGGCAAGAAAAGGATAAAAGGGGTCTCGGAACTCATAAGGCTTCACATGGTCCAGTACGATACCGAGTGGACGGACAGGGCAGTGAGGCGCCTCATATCAAGGGCAGGGGACAACCTGCCGCAGCTCCTGGCCCTGCTGGAGGCCGACGCTTCGGCTCTCAGGCTCAGGGCGGACAGTTTAAGAGCGCTCAGTATGCTTAATAAAAGGATAGAAGAACTTGCAGGCAAAATGCCGCCACCGGTTTCCCCTGTCAGCGGCACCAGGATCATGGAACTTTTGAATATCGAGGCAGGCCCGGTTGTGGGCCTGGCAAAAGAAGCCCTGGTTCAGGCGGTAGTGGAGGGAGATATCTGTGCTGATGGGGATGAGCCGGAGCGATTTCTGGTCAGCTGGTATAAAGAGCGCGGCGATAAGCTGACCTGACGATCTCCTCTATCATTCCGGAGGCCTTAAGAGTCAGCCTCTGTTCATCGGAAAGCTCATCAGGGGGAATGAACGCTTTTCGTTGATCACCCAGGATCTCCTCCCTGCCGTCAGAGACGCTCACCCCTTTCGCCCGTTTTCGCAGCCTCGTCCTCAGAGTTTCCTCGTCAGCTTCCAGGTATAGGATGATCGGCCTGGCGCCTGTCTTACGGGCCGTATCGAAAGCAGCCTTCCGTCGGACAGGATCAGCGAAGGTGGCGTCGAGAACCACACTCCCTCCAGATCTCAGGACCCCGGCGGCATTTTCGTCCATCTTTTCATATGTTCTTCGTGTCATCTCCCGTGAATATATGTCGCTGTCGAAGGGGACCTTTCGGCCTTCGCCAGGATCAATGCCGGCCAGCTCTTTTCTCACACGGTCAGAGGAAAAAATTGACAGAGAAAGCTTGCCGGCAAGCCCCTCAGCTACTGACGACTTACCCGATCCCATGAGGCCGCACATCAGGAACAGGGTGGGCGGGTAAAGGGTCTTTGCGTACCTTTCGGCAAGGAGCATGAAATCAGCTGCGTTGTCCCGGGCCTGAGCGGCTTCGGATTTTGATACAGATGGATCGTGAAAACGGAAGCCCTCCACTTTTCCCCTGACTATGGCCCGGTAGCACGCATAGAAATTATACAGGGCTTGGGTTCCTTTTTGTCCGGCTGCGCTCAGGTAGGATTCAGTGTATGTAGCCGCCAGTTCGGGATGTCCGAGCCTTTCGAGATCCATTGTCAGGAATGCGGCGTCGCAAAGGATGTCCGAGTACCTGAAGCGCCGATTGAACTCTATGCAGTCGAATATCTGTATTCCGTTTTCCATACATATGTGCTGGGTGTGAAGATCACCGTGACCATCGCGGATCCAGCCGCCCGTTTCCCTTTCGTCGAACAGCCCGGAATTTACCTCCCTGAAGGTCCTCGTGTAATCAGTAAGCAGGTCAAAAGTGCCCGGCAAAAGAGTCAAGCCGATATATGGTT
>JBGMRC010000074.1:0-1536 GCA_048061075.1 bacterium
ATAGTATCTAGTATCTTATGCCTCACGAACTCATCCGGCGAACGGAGTCCCTCCGGGTTGATTACTCCATCGTCTCCCACTACAACGGCGTTTTCCAGGGAACCGCCAAGGGCAAGGCCTTTTTCCATGAGGTACTCGGCATCCTTCGTAAACCCGAAGGTCCTTGCAAAGGCTATGTCTTTCCGATAAGCCTCAGGAGAGTAATGGAAGTTAAGCTCCTGCCTTCCGACAACTGTGTTTTCGAACTCAATTATGAAATGGATTGAGAAAGCGTCAGATGGTTTCAGAATGGCTGTTGAGTCGCCCTTCTCGGCGCCGATGCTCTCTTTTATCCTGAGCATCCTCTTGGGTACATCCTGATCACAAAGACCCACTGTCTCAATACCTCTGGTGAATGGAGACGCGCTGCCATCGAGAATAGGAACCTCGTCACCCATTACTTCGATGGATGCGTTGTCAACACCGGAGCCTGCGAGGGCTGAGAGGAGATGTTCCACGGTCTGTACTGAAACACCGTTAAGCCCCAGGCTCGTTGCGAGCAAAGTATCCCTGATATTGGCTACGCTCGCCTCTACCTCCGGAGCACCAGGAATATCAGCGCGCCTGAATCGATAGCCTGTATCAGGCTCTGAAGGAGTTATTCTGACGGAAGTTTCCAGGCCGGTGTGAAGAGCCGTGCCCACAAACTCCATCGTCCCATTGAGGGTCTTTTGCTGAATTAGTGAAGGCATCCGTTTATAGAAGGCAACAAGCGTGCCAGCAGGCTAACAAGGAAACAGCAAATAAAGATTATCTTGTTTTCCAAGGAGTTAGAGAAACAAGCTCACAAACAAATCTAATCACATGAACGAACTTGCTGTATTATTATGTGTTACAAACGCAACATGTGTATCAAAATTGCAACATTCGGTGATCTAATTAAACGATCTATCCAGAACGTTGTAGCCGGTTATCCAGAATGTTGTAGCCGGCCAGCAGAACGCCCATAGCAAAGAAAGCTCCTGGAGGAAGGACCATTACGAGCATATCCGTGTACCCTGATCCCAGAAGAGAGTAGCCGAGAAAGGAACCGCTGCCCAGGATTTCCCTGACGGTCCCTATCGCTATGAGTCCGACAGTGAACCCGAGTCCCATGCCGGCTCCATCTATTACGGAGGTCAGTACGGGGCGCCGTGAAGCAAACGATTCAGCTCTCCCGAGAATCAGACAGTTAACGACGATCAGTGGGACAAAAAGACCGAGGGTCTTGTGCATCTGATGGGCCCAGGCTGCTCCGGCCAGATCAATAATTGTAACAAAGGACGCTATTATAATTATATAACAAGGGATACGGACTCTGCTGGGTATAATATTTCTCAAGACCGATACAACAAAATTTGAATTCATGATTACGAAGAGTGTGGCAAGGCCCATAGCAATACTGTTGCTAACACTGTTTGTCACCGCCAGAGCAGGGCAGAGCCCAAGAACCATTCTAAATACGGGGTTCTCCTTCCAGAACCCTTTCGTAAACTCATAAAGATTACCGCTGCTCAT
>JBGMRC010000074.1:1636-6592 GCA_048061075.1 bacterium
TAGTGTTTTCTAAAGAACGCCCCTTGAACTGATCCTTGAAGCTGTCCTCAACGATGAGGGATCCCAGACCGGGTGTTTCGGCATGAACCAGTATCTCTATCCCGCCCAGGGTGCCGTCGGGAAACACGCCCATCATTATGGAAATATTACCACTGTAGCCGTCTGGAGCCCTTACCTGGAACGCTACAGCGCTGATCTCATCCGGGACACCAGCTTGAAACACCCTGACCTCACCGACATCCGGTCTCTGAAGGTCCGTGAAGTCATTATCAGGGTCGATCTCCTTGCTCGGTAGTACCGCCGAGAGAGACTTTATGACCTCCAGTTTGAGCTGGTAGGCAATCGGTTCCTTTGTTACTTCATACACCACTGCCAGAGCCAGACCAGCGACGAAACTGATGGAAGCTAGAACTATAATGAGTCGTCCGATCCCGGAAAACATCACGCACCAGCCTTCTTTTCACGCAGGTAACCGAAGGTCCTAGGCTTGGTGTAGTGGTCAATAATAGGAGTGGCCGCATTCATGAGCAGGATCGCGAAGGACACACCCTCTGGATAGCCCGCGAAGAGCCTTATAAAGACGGTAAGCGCTCCGGCGCCAATACCGAACACGATCATCCCACTGTTGGTAACGGGACTGGTAACATAATCCGTCGCCATGAATATAGCGCCCAGCATAAGCCCTCCCGTAACCATGTGAAAACCGGGAGAAGCGAACTTCTGGGGATTGATGATCCAGAACATACCGGTCATTACAAAGACGGTAACTATAAAGGTCACAGGTATGTGCCACGTAATAACTTTTCTGGCCAGCAGGAAGATACCGCCGGCTATCAGGGCCAGGGCGGAGACTTCACCGAGACTGCCCGCGAAATTTCCCAGAAACGGAGCCACAAGATCTATTTTGGCCGCATCCCCTATGGTACCTGTCATAAGCAGATTGGTCTTCATCTCGCCCAGGGGAGTGGCCATTGTTACAGTATCCAGGGAGAATGTAAACTTCCCGGGCTGGGGCCAGCTTGTCATCGCTACCGGGAAACTGATAAGGAGGAAGACTCTGGCTACCAGAGCGGGGTTGAAAGGATTGTAGCCAAGGCCTCCATATATGTGTTTCCCAAACATAATGGCCACAACCGCCCCTACCAGGATCATCCATCCGGGCGCGGACGAAGGCAGGTTCATTGCCAGGAGCAGGCCTGTAATAATAGCGCTTCCGTCCGTGAGCGCGGAAAAGCTGTGACCACGCATCTTAAGGACAATTGCCTCCAGCAGGAGACATCCTGCCACCGATATAAATATTACCCTGATCGCATTCAGACCGAAGAAGTAGATTCCCACAAGAGCGCCCGGAGCAAGTGCGATCAACACACTGTACATGGCGATTTCGATCGTATCCGGGGACCTCAAATGTGGTGAAGGTGCAAGTACGGTTTTCATCAGTGCATATGCCCCCTTGTCATTATTTCCGCCTTACCATGCCGTATGTACTGAACGAGATTCCGGTCCGAGGGACATACGTATGCGCAGCATCCGCATTCAATGCAGTCGTTTATGTGAAATCCTTCCAGTTCGCCAAAGACGCTCCACTCAACCATGGTGCCCAGCTTGTGGGGCAGCAGTGCTGAGGGGCACACCTTGATGCACGCCCCGCAGCGCACACAGGCCCTCTGTTTAAGGGGCCTCATCTCGCCGGCACCGAAAATGAGCAGACCGCCGGTCCCTTTGAGAACGGGGCTTTCAAGGGACGACAGGGCCTCTCCCATCATAGGTCCGCCCGACACGATCCTGGCAGCCGGACCCCTCATCCCTCCCGTCTGTTCTACGACATCAGAAAGAGGCATTCCTATCCTGGCGAGGTAGTTACCCGGACCTGCCGGGACCGATCCTCCCAGTGTCATGATCCTCTCCACCAGAGGTTTGCCCTTTGTAACGGCATCGTAGATTGCTGCCAGCGTACCTACGTTCTGCACTACTACACCCACATCCATGGGAAGTCCTCCCGCGGGAACTTCCTTACCCAGCAGGGCGTAGATGAGCTGTTTTTCAGCTCCCTGGGGATACATACACGGAAGCTCCGCAACCTCAATATCGGGGGGGAGGTCCAAAGAAAGGAAGGTTTCGATGGCATCCGGCTTATTGGCCTCGACACCGATAATGGCTTTTTTCGCGCCCACCATCTCCATTGTCAGACGCAGGCCCGCAACAACTAGCTCAGGGTTCTCCAGCATCAGCCTGTGATCCGCTGTAAGGTACGGCTCACACTCGATACCGTTGGCAATCATAAGCTCGATGGGCTTGTCATCCGGCGGGCTCAGTTTGACGTGAGTCGGAAAGGCCGCACCGCCCATCCCCACTATTCCGGCATTTCGCACCATTTCTTTCCAGGCTTCAGGACCCTTTTTGAGATCGGGGTCGGAGTTGGTGGAAATATCGAATTCCCTGTCCTCTCCATCGGATTCGATCACTATGGCTGGTATGAGTCTGCCCGAGGGGTGGGGAGAAGGTTCGATAGCCTTTACAGTCCCTGAAGTGGGCGCATGCAATGATGCGGAGATGAATCCCGTGGACCTTGCTATCTCCTGATATTTCAGGACCTTGTCTCCCGCACTGACGATGGGTTCCGCCGGAGCCCCGATATGCTGGGACAGGCTCACCATGTAAAGTTCTAAAAGCTGGAGGACTTTAACGGCTTCCTTATTTGTGTCTTTGCTTTCTGCGGGGTGTACACCACCTTTGAACTGACCTTTCAACTTTTCTCCTCTCCGTTATTCAGCAGTCTTGATTCTCCCTCTTTCAGGAGCTCTTTGAGTTCATCCATGAACTCGTTGATGTCCTTGAAGGAGCGGTATACCGAAGCAAACCGTACATAGGCGACTTCGTCCAGCGCTTGTAACTCTTGCATTACCGTCTCACCGATGTCGGTGCTGACTATCTCCTTGTGGCCCTTTTCCTGAACAGCCTTTTCGATACGGTCTACTATTTCCTCCATGACAGGGACGCTGACCGGCCGTTTCTGGCAGGCCTTCTGTATGCCGTTCAGGATCTTCCCCCTGTCGAAGGGTTCTCGCCTGCCGTCCTTCTTGATAACCATGGGCATGATGTCATCCACCCTCTCGTAGGTGGTAAAACGCCGCCCGCAGCCCAGGCACTCACGCCTTCTCCTGATAACATCGTTATCGCCTGACAGTCGTGAATCAACGACTTTGTTGTCAAAATCTGAACAGAATGGACACTTCATTGGTCCTCACCTTCAAGGATCTCCAACTCCAGACCGGCCATGGACAGCATCTCAGCCGCCAATTGGTCCGGGTAACCCCTCCAGGAGACTATCCTCTCCACTCCAACGTTTATCAGCATCTTGGCGCAGATAATACAGGGGCTGTCCGTTGAATATACAGTAGATCCTGACAGGTTGATCCCGTGTTTGGCCGCCTGAATGATGCCGTTCTGCTCCGCGTGAAGACCGCGGCAGATCTCATGCCTCTCCCCTGAGGGTATCCCCAGATCATCCCTGAGGCATCCCACCTCTGAGCAGTGGGGTATTCCCGAGGGAGCACCATTGTAGCCTGTGGCAAGAATATTCTTGTTCTTCACAAATGCAGCTCCCACCTGACGTCTTATGCAGGTGGATCTTGTGGCCACCAGCTTGACAATATGCATAAAATAATCGTCCCACGAAGGACGACCATCCGGAGAGATCGACACTTTACTGTGAGTCCTCAAGCCTGTCCCTGTAGAAGGGAAAGTTATCACACAGGGCCCTGATCTCTGATCTGACCTTCTCCAGGAATTCTGCGTCATCCCTGCGGTGGAGCACTTGGGCGATCCATCTGGCGATATGGACCATCTCCGGTTCCTTCATGCCCCGAGTCGTTACGGCGGGCGTCCCAATGCGAACCCCGCTGGTAATAAAGGGACTTCTGGTTTCGAAGGGTACCGTATTCTTGTTGACTGTGATCCCGGCCAGATCAAGGGCTTCTTCCGCGTCCTTGCCCGTGTAGTCCTCGTCCCTGAGATCGATGAGCATCATATGGTTATCGGTTCCGCCCGATACAAGGGTGAAACCCTGGGAGAGGAGCTCTTCAGCCATGGCACTGGCGTTCTTTATTATCTGCCTCTGATAATCCTTGAATTCAGGGGTCAGAGCTTCTTTGAACGCCACAGCCTTCGCGGCTATGACATGCATGAGGGGCCCACCCTGGGAACCCGGAAATACCCTGCTTCCCAGTTTCTTGGCATGACTCTCTTCGGACATGATCATGCCGCCCCTTGGCCCCCGAAGAGTCTTGTGCGTTGTGGTAGTCACGATATGGGAGTGGGGAACGGGGTCCGGATGTTCACCAGCCGCGACCAGGCCGGCGATGTGGGCCATGTCGGTAACAAATACAGCATCGACCTCGTCGGCAATTTCCCTGAAAGTCTTGAAGTCTATGGTCCTGGGATAGGCCGACGCACCGGCGATTATCAACTTCGGCCTGTGCTCTCTGGCAAGTTCCCTGACCTGGTCAAAATCGATCCTCTGATTTTCAGCATCAACGCCATAGGAAACTACGTTGTACAGAAAACCTGAAAAGTTGACGGGGCTGCCGTGGGTCAGATGCCCTCCGTGGGAGAGGTCCATACCCATCATAGTGTCCCCTGCCTCCAGGACAGCAAAGTAGACCGCCATATTGGCCTGGGCTCCTGAATGAGGCTGAACATTCACATAGTCGGCGCCGAAAAGCTCAGTAGCGCGCTCTATTGCAAGGCTCTCGGCCTGGTCAACATACTCGCATCCACCGTAGTATCGTTTGCCGGGATATCCCTCCGCATACTTGTTCGTCATCAGACAACCCTGGGCCTCGAGTACCATTTCGCTGACCATATTCTCAGAGGCGATCAACTCGAGCTGATGTTCTTCCCTTTCTGTCTCGCCGTGTATTGCCCCGTAAATCTCCGGATCGTACTTTTTCAGTA